>CAYVSF010000079.1:0-4265 GCA_964453775.1 uncultured Bacteroidales bacterium | reverse complement strand
TGGTAAATAATATGCAGGGAGAGCAGATTTTGCGATTGAAATCGTTTTTTGGTAAAGATGAAAAGGCAGTGCTGAGTGAATTTATCGATTTAGTAACCAAGCTGGAACAGACCAGGAAGAATATTTTTCTTTGTGCTCATAATGGAAAAGAGTTCGACTTTCCTTATTTGGCCAGGCGTATGCTTATTAATGGACTGGCCCTGCCTCTTGCTCTTGATGTAGCAGGAAAGAAACCCTGGGAAGTAAGTTTTATAGACACCTTGGAATTATGGAAATTTGGGGATTATAAGCACTATACTTCTCTTGATCTTTTGGCAAATGTATTCAAAATCCCCACTCCTAAAGATGATATAGATGGCAGCATGGTAGGCAAGGTATTTTGGGAAGAAGATGATTTGAACCGCATTGTGCAGTATTGTGAAAAAGATGTGATTACAATTGTACAGCTGTTTAATAAGTATCGTATAAAACCATTGATTCCAGATGATAAAATAGTATCCACCACATTTGAATAAAAGCCGGATTTTATCATTAACTCTCTTCCAGGATAAAGTTATTTATTTTTTTGAAAAACTCCTGTGGTTTTTCTGCATGCATCCAGTGGCCGGCACCTGAAATGGTTTCAATTTCGGCATAAGGGAAAATGAATTGAATGGCCTCTATGTCTTTGGTTTCGATGTAACCCGAGTTTTCACCGCGCAAGAAAAGAACAGGAAAACCGGTGATCTTTTCTTTACCTTCAAATTCTTCCTGGAGAAATCCATCTAAAATATTGTCGACATTATGGATAAGAGCATCCAGGTTGATTTTCCATGAAAATGCACCTGATTTATCACGGTGTAAGTTTTTTAGCAAAAACTGAACAATGCGTTTCTGGGGGATGGCTTTTTTTAATATATCTTCAGCTTTCTTTCGCGAATCCAATTGTTGAATTGGAATAGATGCCAGGCTTTCAAGAATGGTTTTATGGGTGTTGTACTGGATGGCTTGCTCCGGGTTGTTTTTGTAGGAAAGTGGCGAAATATCAGCAACGATAAGATGACTTACCATTTCCGGATAATTGCGGGCAAAATACATGGCTGTTTTTCCACCCATGGAGTGCCCAAGCAAGATGGCTCGTTCAATATTTTTTGCATGCATGAACTCCATCAAATCATCACTCATTAGTTGGTAATTGTGTTGGTCTGAATGGCCTGATCGTCCGTGATTACGCTGATCGATAAGGTAGACTTCGAAATTGGCAGCAAATTTTTTCCCAAGGCTAATCCAGTTGTCGGAAGACCCGTATAATCCATGAATAATAATCATGGCAGGTCCTTTTCCAAATTTTTTGTGATAGAGTTTCATGCCTTACCTGTATAATTTTTTTTATCAAAGAAACCAATTTTTGCAGATTTTGTTTAAAAAAGCCTGCCCGGTTATTGCAGCAAGCGCCTGTACATTTGAATGGTGTTCTCTAGTCCATAATAAAGTGCATCGGATATAAGTGCATGTCCAATGGATACTTCTTCCAAAAAAGGTATTTGCTCGTTAAAGAACTTTAGGTTGTCTAAATTCAGGTCATGTCCGGCATTCAGCTGAAGGCCGGCCTCTTTTGCCGCTTTAGCCGCATCAATGAAAGGAGCAATGGCTTCCTTTCTGTTTTTGGAATAAAAAGCAGCGTATGGTTCGGTGTACAACTCAACCCTGTCAGTTCCTGTTTCACTTGCATGGGCCATAAGCTTGGTGTCCGTTTCGATAAAGATAGAAGTACGTATCCCGGCTTCTTTGAACTTTGCAATTACCTCCTTTAGAAAGGCCTTGTTTTTTCGGGTATCCCAGCCTGCATTAGAGGTTAAAGTATCCGGTGGATCAGGTACCAGGGTAACCTGTTCCGGCTTTATATCAAGAACCAGTTGCATAAATTCTTCAGAAGGATATCCTTCAATGTTAAACTCGGTATGAACAACAGGCCTCAAATCGTATACATCCTGATATCTAATGTGTCTTTCATCTGGCCTTGGGTGAACGGTAATGCCTTGTGCGCCGAATTGCTGACTTTTAATTGCTGCCTCTACAACATTTGGAATATTTCCACCACGTGCATTCCTTAATGTTGCTATTTTATTTATATTTACACTTAATCTTGTCATAAAATGATTAAATTTATTGAGCGTGGCTCAAAATTTGTTAGTTTGTAAAATTAAAGAGTTTTTTTGAAGAAGGGAACACAATGTTAGCGAAAGATTTAATATCCAATGAAATTCCTGCCTTAAGAACTTCCGACACTGGTGTGGAAGCGCTTAATTGGATGGAAGTTTTCAGGGTCTCACATCTGCCCATCGTTAACAATCAGGAGTTTTTGGGGTTGATTTCTGACGAGGATATTTACAATTTAAATCAACCGGAAGAGCCTCTTGGAAATCATAAACTATCACTCACAAGACCTTATGCGACAGAGGATCAACATATATATGAGGTATTGGATACAGCATCACGACTTAAATTAACTGTTATACCGGTACTAAAAGAGGATAATAATTATTTGGGTTTAATTCGAATGAGCGAGTTGTTGCACTATTTCGCCAACTTATCGGCTATCGAAAAGCCAGGAGGAATATTGGTTTTGGACCTTAATCAAAACGATTATTCCTTAACAGAAATTGCACAAATTGTCGAATCTAACGACGCAAAGATCTTAAGTATGTATGTGAATACACCAGATAAGGATTCGGTTAGACTAGAGGTGACATTAAAAATAAACCGCACAGACTTAACGCCTGTCATACAGACGTTTAATAGGTTTGATTATAGGGTTAAGGCATCATTTATGGAGTACGATGAAGAAAATGAGTTGCTTCAAAATAGATATGAGCTGTTTATGAAGTACCTTGATATTTAAGGTCTATTCGAGAAGATACTGTACCATCCTTGAAAATCATAAATAAGAATGGTAAAAAAATAGAAATTGCCCAATGAAAGTAGCTGTTTACGGTCGTGTGGTCAAAGACATTTACAAAGATGTACTGATAGATTTTTTCAGGATATTGAAAGTTAAGAAAATAGAGATATATACCTATCAGCCATTCTTCGAACATCTTAGAGATAATCATGGCATTAATGTACATGGACAGGCAAGTTTTAGAGATGCATCATCCTTACCTTTAGATGCTGACATGCTTTTTAGCATTGGAGGCGACGGAACCATCCTCGATGCAGTTTCTATGGTGAGAGACAAAGGCATACCAATTGTGGGCATTAACCTTGGCAAACTGGGTTTCCTGGCGAATATTGCCACAGATGAATTGCCTGTCGCAATGGACATGTTGATCGGAGGGGATTATACCATACAGGAGCGGAAGCTACTAAAGCTTGAAACACCTGGTTTTTTTAATGATTTCCCATATGGATTAAATGATTTTACCATCCAAAAAAAATCTTCAGAGATGATTACGGTAAAAACATTTTTAGACGGAGAGTATTTGAATACATACTGGGCAGATGGATTAATTATAGCAACCCCAACAGGCTCTACAGCTTATTCATTAAGTGTTGGGGGGCCTATAGTAGTGCCAACATCAGGCAATTTTACAATATCTCCCATTTCTGCTCATAATTTAACGGTGCGACCGGTGGTGGTCCCCGATTCTACAACTGTTAAATTGCAGGTGGAAGGAAACCAGAATTTTTTTGTTTCGCTGGATCATAGGGTTCAACAAATGAAAGGAAAGATTGAAATTTTGCTCAAAAAATCGGAATTTGCAGTAAAGCTTGTACAATTGGAAAATGCCGGTTACTATAAAACACTCCGCAACAAATTGATGTGGGGGTTTGATAAAAGAAATTAATTGATAAACAATTTATGCCTGGATGACGTATACTATTTATTAACAAATTTTTAGAAGTTTTAAGCTTTTTGTGTTCGAAATCTGAAGCAAAAACAATATTTTTGTAAAACCCATGTGTTATGACTAAAAAAGCAGCTTACATATTGATAGCATTAGTGTTAATTTCATTCAGCAGTTTGGCTCAAAGATGGAGATTAACACGTACCGAACTTACATTTGGTGTAGGAACTGCAAACTATTTTGGGGACATTGGGGGTGCACTGGATAGAGATAAAATTGGAATAATGGATCTGGAATTTGGTTCTACCCGTCCAAATTTTAATGCAGGTATACGTTACAGGCTAACTGAGCGGATTAATATCCGTGGTAACTTTGCCTATGCATTGCTAACAGCCTCAGATAAGAACTCGGTGAATGAAGCGCGTAATTATTCTTTTA
>CAYVSF010000078.1:0-9289 GCA_964453775.1 uncultured Bacteroidales bacterium | reverse complement strand
ACCGATAATCGCACCTGCTGTGGCACCTGTTACTTTCTTTTCCCATCTGAAAAGTTGGGTATCTTTAATTATTTGAAAGATATTGCCGTAGGGATCCTGTACAAAAAAATGCTCCTCGCCATGTGGGTCTTTTTCTAATCCTCCTAAAATGGTAAGATTTTCAGCCTTGAACTTCTCATAGGCTTTTCTTACATCGTGGCTCTTAATCTTGGCAGCAAAAATACCCAGATCACCAACTTTGATGTCAAAAGCTGGTGCCTGAGGTATCCGTTCCGAGTATTGCCAAATTTCAAAACCGCCTCCACCCTGCAGATTAAGCGCTAAAGCAGCATGTCTTTTCCTTGGTTCACCTCCTGTATAAGGCAGCATTAATTCGGCTACAGTTTTGTCTTCAAAGATCCTAATATCCATTCCAAAATGTTCGCGATACCATTTCCATGCCTCCTGCACATTGGGCACTCCAATTCCTATTTGTTGTATTCCACTAATAACTAAATCCATAATTACATCTTTTAGGTTGGATCAATTTTGCGCGCTAAGTTATAAAATAATTTAGGAAAATACTTGTGTATATAGACCATCAACAACTCTTTAGATCCTATAAGCACCTCTTTTTTATCCCTTTTAATCGCACGCAAATATTTTTTTGCACATTTTTCAGCAGAAATTCCTCCTGCCTGTCCTTCATCCATTTTACCATGAACTTCTCCTTTTTCATTAAGAGCATGTAACGAGATATTTGTTTGCACCCTTCCAGGAAAAGCAATCAACACCTTAATATTGTACTCATAAACTTCCGATCGCAGCGTTTCATAAAATCCATGCAAGGCATGTTTTGATGCAGCGTAAGCAGAGCGCAGAGGAAATCCAAATAGACCTGAAATACTACTGGTGGTTGTAATATACCCCGATCTCTGTTTGATCATGTAGGGTAAAATTGCCTTGGTAAGTGCAATTTGGCCAAAGTAATTGATCTCCATAATTTTTCTGTCGAGATCCAAACTTGCATCAACTGCTTTAGCACGCTGACTGATACCTCCATTGTTTATTAATACATCAATGCCATTGTGAATCCTGACAGCTCCTTCTGCAAAGGACTGTATTGATTTTGCATCAGCCAGATCCAAAAACAGGTACTCGCAGTTTGATCCAATTTCCAAACATTTTCTTTTTACACGCTCCAGCTCTTCAGGTTGATTCGAAGCTAAAACAAGCTTAGCATTCTTCTTAGCCAGTTCGTAGGCCATAGCTTCCCCTATTCCCGAGGAAGCTCCGGTAATTAAAACTATTTTATCGGTAAAAAACATAGAATTCTCTTATCGCTGAACCATTACATAATTAAATGGGAAATTCACCATCTCGGAAAAATCCTCTCCCACCTCTTTCATATCTTCATCTCCATCTTCGAAATACCAATACACCTTAAGATGGAATCCCTTTCCGTGATATTCATTAATTAGTAGAAGGATGTCTGAAATAAACTTGGCTGATGAAGAATTAAAATAATCCAGTCTAAAATTGAAGCGAATTGGTTTATCTTTAAACTCATCCTGCCGCTCAGCTTCACTGGCAGCTTCAAAATAAGTTTTAAATTTATTGATAATGGGATAATAAAAATCTCTGACATTTTCGGGACGGGAATTACCCTGCATTTCAAAAAGCCGGGTTTCCGGATCAAAAATTACTTTTGGTGATTTAGCAGTTGCCTGTATATCAATAATTCTCATCTTATTGGTATTTTTTAAGTCGTAATTGCATCGAAAAATAGGAAAATTTATCATTAATTTCATCAAAATGATATGCTATTTTATGCCCGGTTATTTTGGCCATCACAATTAAACCCAGACCGGCTCCTCCTTTTTCAGATATTTCTGCCTTGCTTAGTGCTTCTTTATAAAGTTTATTAATTTCTTCTGATTTAAGTTCGTTTAATTTGGTAATCTTTTTAATAATTGTGGGAATGTTTTCATTAAGCACTAAATTACCCGTTATGACATAGAAATTGTTCGCATCTTCCAGGAGTTGAAACTGACTTGGATTTAACTGCTGGATAGATTTGGCAGAATCACCGTAATCAGAATGTCGAAATATATTATCCAGGCATTCTACAGCTAAATTATATAAACGTTTACGAATAATTAAACCAATATCCTTATCTTGAAGAATATCCTTCAATTCGTGCAAAAGCTTATCGACCTGCTTCACAGAAAAAAGCCCGCGATAACTTTTAATTTCTTTCGTATTGGCCATATTTTGCAATTCTCTCGCCACCTAGCAGAATGCTATATCTTTAAATGCTAATTTATTAAAAATAACTGAATCCATTGCTAAAAACACTATATTTTAAAAGTACTTTTTGCTATTTTTTAGTTATTTTAGTCTTCATTTTCAGAACGAATATAGCAGAAAACATTGAATTACAAAAATATAATAGGAGTTAACATTCAGTTAACATTGAATTAATAAAAAGATAACACATTGACGGATATAAGAATATCAGCTATATCTACTTTTACGCGGAATATTTAAAACATACTCAGAATGGAAAATTTTTACATTATACTGGTCGTAATACTCTTTGCCCTTGCAATTTCCGATTTAATTGTAGGAGTGAGTAATGATGCGGTTAATTTTTTGAATTCTGCATTGGGTTCAAAAGTAGCACCTCGCTATGTTATTATGATTATCGCCAGCGTTGGTATTGTGGTTGGTACTACTTTTAGTAGTGGTATGATGGAAGTAGCCAGAAAAGGAATTTTTCATCCGGATCAATTTGTCTTTGCGGAAATCATGATCATCTTCCTGGCGGTCATGTTTACGGATATCATGCTTTTGGATGTATTTAATACCTTTGGGTTACCTACCTCAACAACTGTTTCAATTGTATTCGAAATCCTTGGTGCCTCTGTAGCCATATCATTGATAAAAATTGCCAGTCTGGGACAGGATGCTGGAACGCTAAGCCAGTATATCAATTCGGCAAGCGCCCTGGCCATTATCACAGGGATACTGCTTTCGGTATTCATCGCTTTTACTGTAGGTGCAATCATCCAGTATATCACACGATTCCTATTTACCTTTAACTATAAACGCACTTATAAGTATTTTGGCGCACTTTGGGGCGGTTTTGCCATTACCGCCATTACCTATTTTATTCTGATAAAAGGTGCAAAAGGCTCAAGTTTTATAACCCCCGAAAACCTGGTGTGGATAAAAGCCAACACAATGCTTATCATCACGGGTAGTTTTGTTGGCTGGACTTTTATATTGCAGGTATTCTACTGGTTATTCAAATTGGACAGTTTGAAAATTATTGTACTGGTTGGAACCTTTGCATTGGCGATGGCTTTTGCCGGAAACGATCTGGTAAACTTTATTGGTGTGCCTTTGGCAGGTTTAAAATCATTCCAGGTTTTCCAGGCAACTCCTGATGCGGATCCAAATACACTTGCTATGGTAGCACTTACAGCTAAGGTTAAAAGCAACACCTACCTGCTACTTATTGCAGGATTAATAATGGTAATCACACTCTGGCTTTCAAAAAAAGCCCGTTCAGTAACAGAAACCGAAATAAACCTCAGTCGCCAATCGACAGGTGCGGAACGTTTTGGTTCTACAATGTTTTCACGGACCCTCGTACGCAGAGCTATTAATATTAGTAAAACAGTCGATAAAATCACCTCTCCACGGGTTAAACGATTTATCGAAAAACGCTTCAACCCGGAGGATTATGAAAGACTGGTTAAAAACAGAAAAGATGCCCCTTCTTTTGATTTGGTAAGGGCCTCCGTTAATCTCACAGTTGCAAGTGTTTTAATTGCCTTTGCCACATCACTAAAATTGCCTCTTTCTACCACCTATGTAACCTTCATGGTGGCCATGGGAAGCTCACTTTCAGATAGGCCTGGGGCAGAGAAAGTGCAGTATATAGAATTACAGGTGTAATCACTGTTATTGGAGGTTGGTTTTTTACAGCATTAACGGCTTTTACTGTATCTTTCATCATTGCCAGTATTATTCACTTTGGCGGAATCATTGCTATTGGTGTATTTGCATTAATTGCATTTATTTTTATCATCAAAACGCATGCCCTGCATAAGAAGCGTCTCACAAAACAGGCTGCTGAGAAAACAATGGCAGAAGAAGAACTGGGCGAAGAAAATATTCATCAGCGCTGTTCTTCTGAGGTGAACAGAATGCTCGATTCTGTAATTAAAGTATACAATGAGACTATCATAGGTATTTCAAAAGAAGATCGAAAAAACCTCAAGAAAGTCTGTGATCTGGTTGAAGAACTTAACCACGAGGCAAAACACCTTAAAAATAATGTACATAATACCCTTCTCCAATTGCAGGAAGATTCAGCGGAAACCGGGCATTATTATGTACAGGTGATTGATTATCTGAGAGAAATGGCCCACTCTCTTACCTTTATCGCAAATCCAAGCTACGAACATATCGATAATAATCACAAACCTCTTATTGAAGAACAGATTGTTGAATTGAATAAACTGAAAGAAGAAATTACACTGTTATTCACACAAACCATGCATACAATTGAATTCAATGAGTTCGATAATGTAGATAATATCATCAAGAAACAAATGGAAATTTTTGATATTATAAAAGAGGATAGAAAAGCTCAGATCAAGCGCATTAAGAAGAAGGATACCGGAACAAGAAACAGCATCCTCTATCTTGGTTTGTTAAATGAATCGAAAAACCTCTTGCTACACACCATTAACCTGCTTAAATCGCAGCGGGATTTTGCAACATCAAGAGGAATTAGCACACCGAACATTCCAGAACAGATTTAAATCCAATACGATTATAAAAAATAAGAGGGTCGGAAATTCCGGCCCTCTTATTTTTTGTTTTTTAAATGTCCTTAATCTATGTATTTGTAACCAACACCTTTAATGGTTTTGATGTGCTTATCCCCAATCTTTTCGCGTAATTTTCTAATATGTACATCAATTGTCCTGTCTCCTACAATAATATTATCGCCCCAAACAGCTGTGAATATTTCATCCCGCGTAAAAACTTTATCCGGTTTACTGATCAATAATAAAAGCAACTCAAATTCTTTCTTGGGCAATACCAGTTCTTTTCCATTGTTCATGACCTGGTATTTTTCCTTATCAATGATCAAATTACCTCTTTCAATTATCTTTGAATCCTTTAACTCCTCCTCCTCCTTTTGTTCTGTTCTGTAGCGCTTGAGTAAAGCCTTAATTCTACTAACAAGTACTTTAGGTTTTATGGGCTTGGTAATGTAATCATCACCCCCGGCTTCAAAACCGGCAATCTGACTATAATCTTCACCCCTTGCAGTGAGAAATGCAATGATCGTACTTTGCAAATCCGCATTTTTTCTTAGTTCCTCACAGGTCTCTATACCATCCATTTCGGGCATCATTACATCCAGTAATATGAGCTGTGGAACTACCGTGGCTGCAAGTTCAATTGCATCTTTCCCATTACCGGCCGTATGCACTTCATAACCCTCTTTTTCGATGTTATAACTTAAAAACTCAAGGATATCGGGCTCATCATCAACCAGTAATATTTTCTTATTTTTCATTCTCAAAATTATTTATGATGAAATACAAATTTACTAATCTATACACAGCTCTAAAATATAACAAGTTAGCCTATTAAACGAAAAGATTCAATTAAATGAATGTTAATATAAAGTTAAAGAAAAAACATAATCAAAATATACTTAATAGAAGATTAAAACAGAGATCACAGGCAAACCATAAATACTCATTTTATTTGCAGCAGGATTTAAAACAAAAAAACAAAGAACAAACAATCTTTAATCGCAAATCAATTTAAAACTTAATTCGCAATGAAAAAAAGTTATTTAAAAGTTACTGCTGCTTTGTTAGCTCTTTTAACTCTCGGATTCACCGCTTGTGAAGATGACGATGATAATAACAAAGAAGAAGAAACAAATTATTACACTCTAGGTACCACTACGTTTACAGTAGACGAAGACATGGGTACTGTAACTATTAAAGACAATGGTACCGGTATTGGCACCAAAACCTTAAGTGCAGACACCACATGGATTCTTGATGGTTTTGTATTTGTAGCTGAAGGGCAAACACTGACTATAGAAGCCGGCACCATGATTCAGGGAAAACCCGGACAGGGTGAAAATGCTTCTGCAATGATTGTAAACCGCGGTGGCGTTATTGAAGCGGAAGGAACGGCTACAGCACCTATCATTTTCACTGGTTTGGGTGATACAAAAGACGGCACCGGATATCTTACAGAGGTACAGGGTCTTTGGGGAGGTTTAATTATTCTTGGTAACGCAACTACCAACAACCCATCTACTGACAAGCGTGTAGAAGGTATTCCTGAAGATTACAATTCACTTTACGGTGGTACTGATGATAATGACAATTCAGGTACCTTAAAATATGTATCTATTCGTCACGGTGGTAGTGATATTGGTGCAGGTAATGAAATTAACGGCCTTACTCTTGCTGCAGTTGGTAGTGCAACAACACTTGATTATATTGAAGTTATCTCGAACATTGACGACGGTGTTGAATTCTTCGGTGGAGCTCCACGCTTGAAGCACATCCTGGTATCTTACGTAGGTGATGATTCTTACGATTATGATGAAGGATTCCACGGAATGGGTCAATTTTGGGTTGCTATGCAAGGTGAAACCAGTGGTGACCGCTTAGGTGAGCACGATGGTGGACCTTCTGACAACGAAGTTGGAGAACCTTATGCCAAGCCCACCATTTACAATGCTACTTATATTGGACGTGATGGCAAATCAATCATTTTCCGCGACAATGCAGGTGGAACTTATGCGAACTCCATTTTTGCCACTGCAGGTGGTCTTAATGTAGAGTATCGTGATGACAAGCACAACGCTTTTGATATGTTGAGCGAAGGGCATCTTGTATTAAAAAATAATATTTTCAACCGCATTGGCGACGGTACCGCTGAGGATGCCTTGAATATTAAAGAGGAATCGGGAACAGCACCAGACACTGCTGAAGACGACCTTTTAGCACATTTCAATGACAACAACAATGAAGTTGCTAGCCTGGAAGTCGGATTAATCGACGACGAATACTATTTCATTCCTGCTGCTTCAGAAGCTGGTAATGGCGTGGCTCCAACAAACGACTGGTTTGATAACGTAACTTACCAGGGTGCATTCCAACCAGGTGGATCGAACTGGGCTGCCGGATGGACTTTAAGCTTTGGAAGTTCAAAATAATTTAGAAGAGATTTTAAATACTGAAATGACGAGCTGATAATCTCAAATGATTATCGGCTCACATTTGTTCTAAAAAAGTACAAGAATGAGCGGAAAACAATTACTACTAACAAGCCTGTTTCTATTATTCGCACTTATAAATTTCGCACAAAAAGGAACCCTCAGAGGGAAAATAATTGACCAGGAAAATGCCGAAACACTCATTGGTGCAACCATTGTAGTGGATGGCACAACCATTGGTGCAAGCTCTGACTTTGACGGCAACTACAGCCTCCCATTGGATCCGGGAACATACAACATCCGGGTCTCCTATGTATCTTATGAACCTCAGGTTTTTGAGGGGATAGAAATAACCGCCGGTGAGGTAACCCTGCTTAATGTGCAGCTTTCCACTGCAAGTTTGCAGCTGGGGGAAGTGGTTGTTAAAGCAAGAGCCCGTCAGCGTACAGAAACTGCCATGCAGGTGCTTCAAAAAAAATCACCCCAGATGCTGGACGGAATCTCATTTGAGCAGATCTCAAAATTAGGTGATGGAAATGCAGCACAAGCCTTAAAAAGAGTAACAGGTGTTTCGGTGCAGGGAGGTAAATATGTTTATGTGAGAGGCCTGGGCGATCGATATACCAAAATCACCCTGAATGGTGCAGAAATCCCGGGACTGGATCCGGAAAAAAACACCGTACAAATGGATATTTTCCCCAGTAATATCATAGAAAATATTATTGTACACAAAACCTTTACTCCAGACCTTCCCGGAGAATCTACAGGTGGTCATGTTGACGTCATCACCAAAGATTTCCCTGAAAAATTCACCTTTCAGTTCTCTACCTCATTTGCCTACAATCCCCAGTCAAGTCTGAATGATCAATTCATGAGCTATGAAGGTGGAAACCTTGACTGGACCGGACTGGATGATGGAACAAGAGACATTCCCAATGTCGCTAGCGAGGCACTGGACCGTATGATAGAACAAGATTTGGGACAAATCGTTTATCCCATTTACCCGGCTAATGAATTGAATAATACCTCAAGTTCTTTCAACACCAACATGGAACCCCAAACCAAAACCTCATTTTTGGATCATTCCCATAAAATATCCGTGGGTGATCAAGTTGATTTCCTTGGAAAATCATTGGGGTACAACATTGCTGTAAGCTATGCAAGAGACTTTTCCTACTACAACCAAGGTTCGTTTGTGGTTTATGACGAAGAGAATCCCGTGCCCTGGAAAGATATGGCAGATGAGCAAGGCACCGAAGAAGCCAAGATTGCCGGTTTGATAAATTTAAACCTTAAACTTTCAGACAATAATAAAATTGGACTTCGTTTTCTTAGAAACCAAAGTGGTAAATCCATTGCCCGAAGCCGGTTTGGATACTTCAATTATGAGGATAGCTGGAACGAAGACCGAAACCTAGCCTACCTCGAACGTTCATTTAATTCTTACCAACTTCATGGCAAGCATGTTATTCCTTCCATGAACAAAACAATTGTAGAATGGATTAGTAGTTATACGGCCATGCAACAGGATGAACCCGACTTACGATTCTTCGAGAACCTCTTTGACGTTGATGGTACAGATACCACATATCGAATTAAAACAAACGATAAGCCTGCCCGATTTTACAGAACCATGCAGGAAAATAACTTTGCTAACAGGTTGGATTTTGAAGTACCACTTTCCTGGTTTAATAATTCGGCAATGTTTAAGATGGGTGGAACATATACCTACAAATACCGGGATTTAGATGACATTAAATTTGATCTATTCAGCTATAGCACCCAATTCTCGGGCGATATAAAAGATTATCTGGAGAACAATATTTTTTCCAATGCCAATCCCAACGGGTATTTTTATACGGCAGACCACCAGCAAAACCTTAACAACAGCTATGTAGCATCGCAACATGTCATTGCAGGATATGCCATGTTGGATTTTTCCATCAATAAAAGACTTCGCGTGGTTACCGGTTTGCGAATTGAGGACTCCTACATCTTTACCGAAAACAAAGTAGAAGAGAGTGAAATTCAGAT
>CAYVSF010000077.1:0-9294 GCA_964453775.1 uncultured Bacteroidales bacterium | reverse complement strand
AGTTTGCTTCCAATCTTGCAAGGCATCATCAGAGAAGAAAGGTACATTTCAGATGCTGCAATGACAGAAGTAGCCAGGGAACTGGATATGTCAGCAGCTTTGGTTTACGGTACTGCTACTTTCTACTCATTTCTTGACACTAAACCACGTGGCAAGTATGTTATCCGCGTTTGCCGGACGATTACCTGTGATATGAAAGGTAAAAAGCCTGTTATGAAGGCGATTGAAGACATGTTGAAAATTAATGTCGGAGAAACTACGCCTGATAAGCAGTTTACTTTGCTTGAGACCAATTGTCTTGGTTGGTGCCATAAAGGACCTGCTATGCTCATCAATGATGATGTATACACAGAGATTACACCAGAGAAAGTAACTGATATTCTTGGTGAATACATGAAAAAATAAGTTGTTAACCCATTAAAGAAGAGATTAATTATGTCAGATAACAGGTTAAAACGAGTTGACCTCATATTTAGCGAAGAGTGTTCTTATAAAGAAGTACTGGCTTCGGCACTGAAGAAATCTAATGACGATATTCTTCAGGATATCTTAGACTCTGGATTACGCGGCCGTGGTGGCGCAGGATTCCCCACTGGTTTGAAGTGGAAGTTTACTGCTGCTGAAGAATCCGATGAAAAATATGTTGTTTGTAATGCGGATGAAGGCGAACCCGGGACATTTAAAGACCGTGAAATTCTTACACGTGTTCCTTATAAGGTGTTTGGTGGAATGGCGGTTTGTGGTAAAGTTATCGGTGCAAAAAACGGTTACGTATACTTACGTGGTGAATATGAATTCCTGCGCAAGGATATCGAAAAAGCGCTGGATGAATTCCATGCTACATTAAAAGAACTGGGGCATGACTTCAAGATTCATTTGCTCATGGGAAGCGGAGCTTATATCTGTGGAGAAGAAAGCGCGCTTTTCGAATCGATGGAAGGAAAACGCGGAGAGCCCAGAAACAAGCCTCCTTATCCAACAGTTGCAGGTTTTAGAGATAAACCCACCGTTATTAATAATGTGGAAACATTGGTTTATTCTTTCATGATTTGCAATATCGGTTCTGGTAAATTTCATGAGCTGGGAACTGCGGATTCACGTGGTTCAAAAGTATTCTCTGTTTCAGGAGATACACCGATTGCCGGTATTTATGAGCTGGAACTTGGGATGTCATTGCAGGATTTCGTAGAGGAATTTGGCGATGGTGATACCAAAGCAGTGCAGGTTGGAGGAGCTGCCGGTTTTTGTGTGCCACGTAAAAAATTCAAAGATACTATTATTGGATTTGAAGGTGTGCCCACCGGAGGTTCTATGATGTTGTTTAACAGCTCACGATCGATGTACAATGTATTGAAGAATTATGTTGAATTCTTCGAGGAAGAATCTTGTGGGCAGTGTACCCCTTGCCGTGTTGGCTGTCAGCAACTGCTGAAAGGAATTGAAGCTGTGAAGCGAGCCGAAAAACCTTCTGCTTATCTAGATACATTGATGAAGCTTACAGAGACCATGAAAGTTACTGCTAAGTGCGGGCTGGGGCAATCTGTAGCAAATTCATTTTCTTCAATTGTAGATAACTTCAAAGAAGAGATGATTTACTAATCAAAAATTATTGAAAATCAATAAAAGGAAATTTAAAATGGCTGAAACTGTAAATCTTAAAATAGATGGCATCGATGTAAGTGTTGAAAAAGGAGCCACAATACTAGATGCAGCAAAAAAATTAAATATTCATATCCCTACTTTATGCTATCATGAAGATTTATGTGTAGCAGGTAATTGCCGTGTATGTGTTGTTGAGGTAGAGGGTCGTCCCGCCTTGCAGGCATCCTGTGCAGCTCCTGCGGAAGATGGCATGGTTATTCAAACCAACTCGCATAAAGTACGTCAGGCTCGTAAACATATTGTAGAACTTTTATTGTCCGAACACCGTGCAGATTGCACCAAGTGTTACAAGAACACCAAATGTGAACTGCAGGATCTGGCCAATGAAATGGTAATGGGCGATCACTTATTCCTTGACTTGGTTGAGGACAGGAGTTACACCGTTGACCAAATGTCTCCTTCAATTATTAAGGATGACAGTAAATGTATCCGTTGCCAGCGTTGTGTACGTACCTGTACAGAATTGCAGCATGTAAGTGCTTTGGGTGTTGCATATAAAGGAAATGAAATGAAAATTTCCACTTTCTTCGAAAACCCAATGTATGAGGTTGTTTGTACCAATTGTGGTCAGTGTGTGAACCGCTGTCCAACAGGTGCACTTATCGAGCGGAACTATGTGGACGAAGTTTGGGATGCAATTTACGATCCAAAGAAACATGTGGTTGTTCAAACTGCTCCTGCTGTGCGTGTTGCTCTTGGTGAAGAACTGGGATTTGACGTTGGTGAACGTGTTACTGGTAAAATGGTAAGTGCATTGAAACGTATTGGTTTCGATTCTGTACTGGATACCGATTTTACGGCCGACCTTACCATTATGGAAGAAGGGACCGAGCTGCTTACACGTCTGAAAAAAGCACTGGTTGACAAAGATACAAGTGTAAAAATACCGATGACCACTTCCTGCTCACCAGGATGGATCAAGTTTATTGAACACACCTTCCCCGAGTATCTTGAAAATGTTTCTACCTGTAAGTCACCACAGCAGATGTTTGGTGCGTTGGCGAAGACCTATTATGCGCAGAAGCGTGAATTGAATCCGGAAAATGTCGTTTCCGTATCGATTATGCCTTGTACCGCGAAGAAGTTTGAGGCTGATCGTCCCGAAATGCGTGATTCCGGTTATAAAGATGTTGATTATGTATTAACTACCCGCGAATTGGCTATTATGATTCGTCAGGCGGGTCTTGATTTCCTTACTTTGCCTGATAATAAATTTGATAGCCTAATGGGTGATTCTTCCGGTGCTGCTGTTATATTTGGAGCTACCGGTGGTGTTATGGAGGCTGCATTGCGTACTGCTTACGAGATCGTAACCGGACGTGAAGTGCCATTCGAAAACCTAAACATTACACCTGTTCGTGGTATGGAAGGAGTTCGTGAGGCAGCTGTTAAAATCGAAGGTACAACCGATGATTGGAAATTCCTGGAAGGTGTTGAGCTTAAAACTGTTGTAGCACACGGATTAACTAATGCGAAGCAAGTGATGCAAGCTGTTAAGGATGGAAAAGCCGATTGGCATTTTATTGAAATTATGGCTTGTCCAGGTGGATGTCTTGGTGGTGGTGGACAACCTATCCCAACGACTCCCGAAATTCGTCAGAAGCGTGCGGAAGCGATTTACGCAGAAGATGAAGGACTTCCAATTCGTAAGTCACATGAGAATCCTGAAGTACAGAAGATTTATAAGGATTTTCTTGGAGAACCTTTGGGACACAAATCTCATGAATTGTTGCACACACATTATACAGAGCGTAAGCGCGTATAGTTAAGTCATACAGATAATTAAGGGTGCCGGTTTTGGCACCCTTTTTTTTTATAAGCCCAGAAACAGAATGCTTGCACCACACAGGGCAATCGTTGCCCCGGCTATGGGATGAATGAACTTGTTTAATGCTTTTGTGGGAATAATGTTGAGTCCTTTTTTAAGCACGAATACAGCTAGCATCATGGTGCCGATAGTCACTATTGCGAATACAGAACTAACCTGGAGAATGGCGGTCCAGTGCTTTTCTGCTGCCGGGTACATCAAAAGAGGAATCAATGGCTCGCAGGGGCCAAATACAAAGATAACAAAGAGAATCCAGGGTGACATCCTTTGTTTCTTTTTATGAACATGCATGTGCTCTTCCTGATGTTGGTGGGGATGCGAGTGCCTGGTTCCATTTGGATGTATGTGCAGATGCGTATGTTGTTTTTTTCTTATTACATTGACCATGCTCCAAACAAAATAACCAGTGCCAAACCCGAAAAGAAGCCATGCGGCCCAGTCGCCGCGGAATGATTCAATGGAAGTAAGTTCCTGAAGTGCGACTCCCAGAGCGATTCCAATGCTCCCTATCAGAATAGAGCTGCCTACATGCCCTAAACCACATAAAAATGTAATAAAACCTGTTTTTGTATGATTCCATCTTCCTGCCCTGGACATCATCACAAAAGGAATGTAATGATCAGGACCAAGGATGGTATGTACAAAAGCCAGGGAAGCGGCTGTAACAAGAAGAACCTGTAATTCTGTTTCCATTTATGTTAGAGGTATTTTTTATCTTCCTCCGGAACATTAAAATATTTCTTATACAAGTCCACATCTGGACCCATTTCGTCTATTTGTTTGTCCTTCAGACGATATGTGCATTTTTCTCCTGCTATCCCTGAAAAGTAAATTTCATATTCATCACCCTTATTGTCATTGATGAACACCTTAACAAGCCGTTTGTCTTGATCGGCATTGAGTGTAGCATGACAAATCGGGCAATAAAACATGTATTCTTCTCCCTCCTTGATATCAAAATCTGGGTGCTTTTCAGTGGTGTAGTTGCCAAGCTCAGGACTCAAAAAGATGAGGCCTTTTTTGTTTTTATCGGATTTTGCCGAAAATACCAGCTTGTCGCCAATACGTAGCTGGCCTTTGCAAACCGGACAGTAATAATCATAAGACATGGGTACCTCCATTTTTAGTGTTCTGTAATTACGATGTTATAGTGATTAATGTATGCTATAATTTGATTGGCAGTGCTTTTAACCCGTTCGTCGATTCCCTCACCAAAGCTTATATCAACTACCTGTATTCCCAGGATATAAACAGGCATATCAAAGAGCGCTGCCAGTTGTTTTAACGAGATGTTGTGTGTATTGGATGTGATATTTCTTATTTCTGATGCCGGAACAAGTTTCCAATACCCTGGTTGTTTCCGAAAGTCAGTAGCATCAATCAGCACCAACACATCCGGTTGCATCTGGTTGATTTTGCCAATGTAGTTTTCGATGGACATTTCAACATTTATACTATGAACATATTCCGTCTTTTTTATTTTTTTACTGATATAGACACCTACGCCATCGTCCTTTTTTAGCAAATTGCCAACTCCGGCAAAAAGGACATAGTTCTTCTCTGAGAGTAGTTGTTCAATAATAGCTTGCATTTACAAATGGTTTTTAACAAGTGTTTTTCTTAGGCAATTGGGGCAGAGTATGTTGAACATGTCTTTCCTTTTTAGGGCATCTTTCACTTCAATATGAACTTTCTCTGTATCTTCAAGTTTAAGTCTTTCATTTAAGATATTTAAGTTTAGTACGGATGAGAATGCCTTGGGTCCGAGTTTTTGATGCAGATATGCCAGGTGATCTTTAGTGCTTATGATGGCTCCGCAGCTTTCGCATATTAGTAATTCACGTTTCTGATATTCCACCACGGTATTTCGGTCGAAATTAGACATTTCAAATATCTTATCCGAAAGAACAACTCCCTTACCGGTAATACAATGTTCCTGGCATTGTCCGCAGAAGATGCATTTGCCGTAATCTCTTCTTATCACCCGTGTGGCTGTTTCCCGGTCATCTTCATATGTTATTGCGTGGGGCGGGCACACGTTTGCGCAGGTTTGACAACCTACACAATCTTCTTCACTTACCACGGGTTTTCCCCTGTATCCCTCGAATGGCTCAAAATCGCCTTTTGGATATTTTGAGGTATAGGCAGGGCTAAAAAGCGAAATGACAGCTTCTTTTATTTCTCTAATTTTCGGATATTTCATTTTTCACCTCCTTATAGTCATCTTTGATGCTTTTATCCCCAAGTTTTATTCCTGCATGGTAAGCCCCTCTTACCAAAGCATGAGCAGCTACAGTGGCAGAAAAGAACAATAGAGGTATAGCTACAAGGGCCTTTACGCCAATATCGATAAACCCAAATCTTACAATTACGCCCAGCAATATACTGCACGTACCAAGCGTTACGCACTTTGTGGCTGATTGCAGGCGATTGTATACATCGGGCAATCTTAACAGACCGATGCATCCAAATAGATTGAATACAATGCCAATGGCAATAACAATATTGCTAATTAGTTCATTCATTTAGTTTCTGTCCTCCCAGATATTTTGCTAAGGTTAATGTTCCTATGAAACTTAGAATAATCCAGGCAATCCCAATATCAATGATAAAGGTTTTGCCTGTAAGAATAGCCAGGATGGCACAAATCCCAACTACCAAAATGCCAAAAATGTCAATTCCAACCATCCGGTCTGCAATCGTAGGCCCTTTTATTACTCTGTAAAGGCAGAAGATGCAAAGGCCTATTTGAATGTAGAGTAGTATTTCTAATAAACTATTCATGGCTGGTTCTTTTATTCAAATATTTTTTTGATATAGTTCTCAAATCTTCCTGATATCTTGTGAGCATATACTTCCGGATTTGTTGAGCTTATATAAATCCAGTGTACGTAAATATAGTCATCGACAATATCCACAGAGATGGTTCCGGGTGTCATTGTAATGGAATTGGCAAGTATTGTTCTTGCAATAGAAGACTGAATATCCAATTTCACTTTAACAATCCCCGGTTTAATAGGCAAAGCAGGATGCAACACCCTGTAAGCCACATCGAAATTGGCTTTTATACATTCCCAGGTAAATACAAAAAGGTAGATGATGAACCAGAAATACCGTTGTGGCTGGAGAATTTTTCCTTTATAATCGATGAAGTGCCTGCCAAAAAACAGGCTGGTAATGATGGCTATTCCTGCGCCGGTTATAAGGTTCTCTACTGCCAGCGACATGGTTAACAGCAACCAGAAAGCAAAGGATAATATGATTATGCATAGATATTTCATGTTACATCCCTGTTATTGGTGTTGTATATTCTTTAATGTTGATCAATGCATGTACTGCAGGATCAAGAATGCATTCCCTGATTCCGGGTATGGCCAGTAAACTTAGCAGCAGGCATAAGATCGCCATGATGATCATGGACAGGCCCATGCTAAATGGTACTTCCTTATAATTTTTGTCTGCCTTTTCTTTGTTAAAGAAGGCATAACGTTGAAATTTCATGAATGATGCCAGCGTGATAATACTTACAATGACTGCAAGAGCTGCCAATATGTAGAACTTTCCTTTTACGGCGGCAATCACGATAATCAGTTTGCTAAAAAAACCATTGAAAGGCGGCAGGCCCGAAATGGATAGCGATGCTCCAAGTGAACTGGCGTAGGTGACGGGCAATTGTTTTCGCAATCCACCCATGGCATTTAAATCTCTGGTGCCGGTGGAGTACTCTATTGCCCCGGCATTTAAAAATAGCAGCCCTTTAAAAGTGGCATGGTTGATTAAGTGGAAAAGTCCCCCGGTAATCGATAAAATGGCTATGCTTTGGTTGCCGTTTCTTGCCAGGATCAGCATGCCTATTCCCACGCCCATCACCACATATCCCATTTGGCTGATGCTATGATAGGCCAGTAATCGTTTGAGATCCCATTGCCCAATTGCAAGGAATACGCCAATCACCATTGACAACATTCCAATGGTGAGTATGGTAATGGATATTTCGGGAGTTAGTGCAAACAATGTAAACAATACTCTGAATAGCGTATACAGGCCAATAGCCTTAATGAGAACGCCGGATAACATGGCGGAAATGGGCGAAGGTGCGGATGAGTGTGCATCGGGCAACCATGCATGGAAAGGAATGAGTGCGGCTTTAATGCCAAAGCCCACAATTAAAATCAGTTGCGTGAAAATCAAAAAGCCGGAATTAGAAGCTTCTTTTAGCATTCCTGCATTATCAGCGATGTTAAGGGTTTTTGTTTGCCAGTAGATGAGCGCAATACCAAAGAGTATCAGTAATGAGGCAATACCTCCCAGTACCTGATATTTAAAGCTGGCTTCCAGCTCTTCTTTCTCAACACCAAAAGCAACGAGTGCGTAAGAGGAGATTACTGCAATTTCCAGGAATACATACAAATTGAAAAGATCTCCGGAAAGGACAACACCATTCATTCCGGCTACCATTAACAGGAAGAGGGTGTAAAAGTTATTTCTGGAGGTATACCTTTGCATATAGGACATGGCGAACAAACTGGCCAGTAATCCCAAAATATTGATAATGATAAGCATGAAGGCGCTTAGTCCATCCAACACCAGGTAGATTGCAATTGGAATGCCTTCGAAAGCTTCCCAGCCTCCCAGTTTTGCTACCAAAGGAAAATTAACGGACAGCGAGAATGCATGGATAGCAAGCCAGGAACTGGCAATTAGAATAAGTAGTGCAAAGTATTTTTGCAGATTGCGGTGCAAAAGCCCAATGATGGGTATCAGGAAAGCTCCCATTAAAGGTATTGCTGCAAATAATATGATCAATGAAGCATCCATGCTTTATCCTTTTAGATGTTTGATTTTGCGAATATCAAAAGTGCCATACTTTTTATAAAGCCTGATTGCAATAGCCAGTAACATGGCATTTGTGGCCAGCCCGATAACAATGGCTGTAAGCACCATGGCCTGGGGCAAAGGGTCGACATAGCTTTCTTGTATACTCAAATCTTCTACGATAGGTGCTATACCCATATCGATATAGCCAATAAGCACCATGAGCAGAAAGATGCTAAATTCCATAATGGTGAGACCAATGACAATTTTTACCAGGTTGCGACGTGTCAGTACCCCGTAAATTCCAATCAGAAATAATATGAAACACAATACATAAACTGTCATTTTGATATATCCTCCTTGTAAATTACTAGTGCCAGGAATATTGTTAGCAAAGCAGCGGCCACTTCCACACCTATTGCAATATTGTAGAGTGGAATGGTCCCCGCGCTTATTAGTTCTCCTACTTTGCCCAAAGGCAGATAGTTGTTGAAAAAACTCAGACTTCCAATGAATAATCCTAGTGAGGCGAGTATGAGAACCGCCAAAATAGCTATGCTCTCTGTAATTGCAGAGCCGCTTTCTTCTTTTCGCAGGTTGAGAACATCACTGCCAAAAGCCAGGATGAGCAGGATAAATGCTCCTGCTACCAGGGCGCCTCCGGCAAATCCCCCACCAGGTGTCAAGTGACCATGTGTGATAATGTATAAACCATACACGAAAATAAGACCACTCATAATTTGGGCTACCTTTTTTACTATGGTTGAAAGTCCTTTCATCTGTATTATATATTTTTACCTTTCATTCGTAAAACTGTTACAACTCCTATGGCTGCAGTAAAGAGAATGGTTGCTTCCCCCAGGGTGTCATACCCCCTAAAATCAAAGAGTATTCCGGTAACAAGGTTGGCACTTCCTGTTTTTTCTGCAGCACCTTCCATATAAGCTTCTGCCATTCTTGGACTGTGCAGCCCTAATGCATCCAAATCA
>CAYVSF010000076.1:0-9295 GCA_964453775.1 uncultured Bacteroidales bacterium | reverse complement strand
CGTTCGGCGCTTTACCCATATGTTTCAGGATATGTAAATACACAATCAGATGAAGTAGATTACAGCTATTCTGCCGGTATGGATCTGAAGTACGGTATTAATGAGAGTTTTACCCTGGATATGATTTTAATTCCCGATTTTGGTCAGCGCAAATCGGATAATACAGTTTTAAATTTGTCTCCATTTGAAGTAAAGTACAATGAAAACCGGCCTTTTTTTACTGAAGGTACAGAACTTTTTAACAAAGCGGGGTTGTTTTATTCACGTCGTGTAGGGTCCAGACCTTCAGGTTATTATGATGTTTATGATCTTGTGGAGAATGAAAAGGAAGTAATTGAAAATCCGGATGAAGCCAAACTTATTAATGCTACAAAGATTTCGGGAAGAACGAAAAAAGGAACAGGGCTGGGCTTTTTTAACGCTATTACAACAAACACCTATGCTAAGCTAAATTATGGCGATACATTAAAAGAGCGTGTATTAACCGAGCCCTTTACGAATTATAATATGCTGGTGTATGATAAGAATATTGGAAAATATTCATACATCAATCTCACCAATACCAATGTTTTTAGTCCTAAAACAGGAAGGTTGGCTGATGTCATAGGATCTGCCTTTAAATTAAGTGATAAAAATAATTTGTTTGCACTTCAGGGGAAATTGGCCAACAGCATTGTACGTGAATCCTCCGGAGATGACGTTATTATGGGGCAACACTATGATTTGGAAGCGGGGAAGGTAAGTGGGAACTTTCGTTATGATTACCGGTTTCGCTTACTAACTGATGATTATGACCACAATGATATGGGATATCTACGAAGGAATAATGAATCTTCACATCGTGTTGATTTTAGATATGGGATATATGAGCCTTTTTGGATTTTAAACAACCTGAACACCCGATTTTCATTGGAGTATCAGAGCCTCTATCAACCTAGAGAGTTTACAGAGTTTGATATTCAATTAAATGGCCATGTAACCTTTAAGAACTATTACAGTTTTGGATTTTGGTCGCAGTACAGTCCGGTTGAAGAATACGATTACTATGAGCCACGTGTTGAGGGAAGGTACCTGGCAAAACCAGAGTCCTATTATATGAATTTTTGGATGTCTACAGATTACAGGAAACGAGTTGCCCTGGACTTACGGGGAGGGATCACAAAATCCTTTGATCGCGGAGAATTTTTTAGAATTGGACCTCGTTTTCGGATAAATCATAAATTGACCCTGCATTATAATTTTGAATATGATATCAGGCATGGTGAAGTTGGTTATGTTACACAGTTAGCTGAATCGGAAGATTCGATCCTCATGGGAAAAAGGGAAAAGCAAACGATCACCAATAGAATAAGTGGAGCCTATGTATTTAATAATAAGATGTCTCTGAGCCTTAATATGCGCCACTATTGGTCTGCTGTAGATTATTACGATTATTATCAACTGGAAGAAGACGGTAGTTTGGGAATGAATCCAGGATACAATGAGAATGAGGATTTCCATTTCAATGTGGTGAATGTCGATATGGTTTTCTCATGGAATTTTGCTCCCGGAAGTTTCTTGAATGTGGTTTGGAAAAATAGCCTCCAGGAGATGAATGAAATCGAGAATGTAGCCGAACAAAGTTTTGTGGACAACCTGGAAAATACACTCAATTCGAATGCTTTTGTGAATAGCTTTTCCGTGAAATTGTCTTACTATCTCGACTATAAGCAATTTTTTAAAGGCGCTTCATAAAAATGGTGTTTGTCAGCTTGCGTCTTTTCATTACGTCATGATTAAAACTATCATGCTTTGGCTATTGAATTATTTGGAAGTATATTTACTTCATATTTCCAAGAATAACGATTATGATAAAAGCTGTTAATATCCATAAGTCTTTTGGTTCATTAGAGGTCCTTAAGGGAATCGATATCACTATAAACAATGGAGAAATTGTATCTATTGTAGGACCCAGTGGAGCAGGTAAAACTACTTTTTTACAGATTCTCGGTACACTAAGCCGGGCAAATACCGGTAAAGTGCTCTTTGATGACGTGGAAGTGAGCAGTTTAAAAGATAAACAGCAGGCTTTTTTCAGGAACAAGCACATTGGTTTTGTTTTCCAGTTTCACCATCTATTGCCTGAGTTTACAGCACTTGAGAACGTATGTATACCTTCTTTT
Organism: uncultured Bacteroidales bacterium; assembly: GCA_964453775.1. Classification (GTDB taxonomy): domain Bacteria; phylum Bacteroidota; class Bacteroidia; order Bacteroidales; family UBA12077; genus CAYVSF01. The sequence goes on along the minus strand of CAYVSF010000076.1, from coordinate 7,133 downwards.
ATAGCCGGAAGCCCTCGTTCGAAAACAGAGGAAAAGGCAAGTGAAATTTTACACTTTCTAAAGCTTCACGACAGGCTGCATCATAAACCAGCAGAACTCTCCGGAGGTGAACAACAGCGAGTTGCTGTTGCTCGTGCACTTATTAATGAGCCCGATGTGATTTTTGCTGATGAACCTTCCGGAAACCTGGACACGCAAAGTAAGAATGAATTGCATAGCCTTTTCTTTTCTTTGCGCGATAAATATAATCCTTCCATTGTGATAGTTACCCATGATGAGGACCTTTCTAATATGGCCGATCGGAAATTGACCATGAAGGACGGTGTAATTGTTTCTTGATGTTTTATGATAGATGAGGAGATCATTTTATTGTTGGAGCAGAAATATGAGGAGTATAATCAACCTTCTTTTATTGCTTTAGATCCTATTCAAATTCCCCACCAGTTTGAGGATAAGAATGATATTGAAATCGCAGGATTTCTGGCAGCTACACTCGCCTGGGGACAGCGGAAAACCATGATCAATAGTCTTAAAAGACTGATGAACCTGCTGGAGGATCAACCTTATGCTTTCATTCGGGAGGCCGGAAAATCAGAAATGAAAAGGTTAGAAAATTTTAAACATCGCACTTTTAATGGTATAGATTGTCATGCCTTTATTGTAGCACTTCAACATATTATAAGAAAATATAACAGCCTGGGTGCTGTTTTTCATGAAGCATACGACAAGGGTCGTGGTGTAAGAGAAATGCTTTCGGAGTTTCGGGATATTTTTATGGGCACTGATTTTCCTCATCGAACCCAAAAGCACCTGGCCGATGTAAAAAAAGGTTCAGCTGCAAAACGGCTGAACATGTTCCTGCGTTGGATGGTTAGAAAAGATGGCAGGGGAGTGGATTTTGGCATATGGGAGTTTATCCATCCGCGAGAATTGTATCTGCCTTTGGATTTACATACAGGAAATGTGGCCAGGAAACTTGGGTTATTAGGAAGGAAGCAAAACGATTGGAAAGCAGTGGAGGAAGTGACAGAAAATCTTCGGGTTTTAGATTCGAAGGATCCTGTAAAATATGATTTTGCACTTTTTGGACTGGGTATCTATGACAGGTTTTAGTTATGGCAAACGATTATTTTAAATTTAAACAGTTTACTATACATCAATCGGGTTGTGCTATGAAGGTAGGTACAGATGGTGTTTTGTTGGGTGCATGGGCAGCTGTAAGAGATGGGAATGCGCTTGATTTGGGGTGCGGGAGTGGCCTGATTGCCTTGATGTTGGCACAACGGAGTAAGGCCGGAGTATTGGGTATAGATATTGAAGCAGGAGCTGCTGCACAAGCGCATGAGAATGTGGATAAATCTCTTTGGAAGGATAGGGTTGCTATAGAAAAAATTAGCATACAGGAATTTGTGGTCCTGGCAAAGCCCAGACAATTTGATACGATTGTTTGCAATCCGCCATTTTTTGAAAATTCGAAAGAAGCCCCGGAATATGAACGTACCCTGGCGCGTCATGCTGTACAACTAAGCTGGTCAGATTTAATTCATGCTGTTGATTTTCTTCTTGAAGAGCGTGGAGTGTTTTCGTTGATCATTCCTTTCAATCAGGTGGGGAGATTTACAGAGCAGGCAGTAAAATCAGGATTATTTAACTCGAGGCGGTGTCATGTGATTCCCAGACCAGGGAAGAATCCTAAACGATGTCTTTTGGAATTCCAAAAAAAAGAAGTGCCGCTTATCGAAGATGAACTTGTTGTTGAACTCGACAAGCGGCACGAATATTCAGATGCCTATAAAAAGCTTACTAAAGATTTTTATTTGGCATTTTAATTAGCAATCTTCCTCTTCTTCAATGAATTGTATGCCATAATCTTCCAGTTCCTTTAATACAGGTTCATAAATGGCCTTTTTGGTTGGAACAACCACTCCTCTTTCCTTGATTTCTCCTGTGAGAAGTAATTTTGTTGCAATGGCTACCGGAATTCCAACTGTGATGGACATGGCCGTGTGTACCTGATCTCTCCCTCTGACAACCAGTGAGGATGTGATTTTTTTCTTTTTTCCTGAATAGTTGGCTGTAAACTCATGTTGCATGACAATCATATCCTTGTCTTTTTCTTCCAAGGCCCATTTTTCTACAAGTATTTTTTGAAGGATTTGCGCGGGAGTGGCATTTTTCAGACCTATCTTTTGGTTCTTAAAAATTCCCAGCCATTCAAGTTTGTCAATGATTTTTTTATCATTCTGCAACTGCAGGGATTTGATGAGTTTCTCTTTTACATTCATTTCGGGATGATAAGGTAGGAAACTGTTGATGAACTCTTTGTAGCTCATGTTTTCAGAACCTTCAATGGTATAGGTGTCATCGCTTGCACCTAATTGCACAAATGTATCCCATGCTTTGCAGTAACCGGGTCTTCTTAATGTTCCCCGAAGTATGGTTGGTATATTTTGCAGGTTATAGGTTTCCCTGTAACTTAAAGAGTCGCGGTTGGGGTACATTTCGAATTCTCCTAAATCGAGGATACTCAGCTTTTTTGTACGCTTGAAAAGCTGGTGGTAGGGGACAAATTTTATTTTTCCATGATCAAGATATTGGGCTACAGATTGTCCTGCAACTACAACATTTCTGGGGTTCCAGGTGAACTTGTAATTCCAGGGATTGTTGTCATACTCAGGAGCTATTAGTCCCCCTGTGCTGGAAGTGAAACTTTCCAGTTCACCTCCCTGTTCTTTAATACTATCAATAACTTTCATGGCAGACATATGATCAATGCCCGGATCAACGCCTATTTCATTGAGTAGCAGCAAATCCTTGTTTTTTGCTTCTGCATGCAGTGCTTTTACTTCTTTAGATACGTATGAAGCTGTGATCATATGTTTTTTGTGCTCCACACATTTTTCTGCTACCAGGTAATGCATTCTTGCCGGAAGCATGGAGATAACCACATCGGCGTTTTTTATCTCTTCCGTGCGCTGCTTTTCATTGTTTACGTCAAATTCGAATGCAACTCCCCTTGCATGCTTCTCTATCTTTCGTTCGGCCAGTTCAAGGGACATGTCACCCACATGTATTTTCCAATCATATAGCTCTGAGTTTTCAAGCAGGTATTGAATCAGGCTTGAAGAAGATAAACCAGCTCCCAGTATTAAAATATTCTTCATAGTAGGTTTTTTTGGTTCGTTTAGTATTAATAGCCGCTAATGTATAATTTATTTTATGGAAGAAAAATGCATTTTATCAGTAAATCCATTCCATTTCTAATCTAAGTTAATTTGTTTTGGGAGTTTCTTTAATGAAGAAGAAATGAGAAAAGCTGCCGTGTGGCAGCTTTTCTTTTTTTCAGCATTTTCGATCGTCGAAAGTAAGTATTAGTGTGTGTGTGAATTTCAAAAAATTTGTTTTTTTTGAAAAGATATGTATATTTACATCAACGAAAATTAACCCCTAAAAAATTTATCTTCGAAAATGCTGAATTTTTATGTCCCTGCATCGCAGGGACTTTTTTTTGGATTGCAAAAATACAATCTATTTTTTATTTAACAGTGAAAAAAATATGTTGTTCAATATGTTCTGCTAATAGGTTTAATTTTTTTAAAAAAAGCATAAGCAGATTTGTCCAATGTTAAGCTTAATTTAATTTCCTGCTTTATTATATGATAGAATAATTGAATGAGGGTTTAAAACTTGTTAATAGGATTTTTATCTTTAAGGGTTTAAGCAGAAAGACATGTTGTACTTTTGTAAAAAAACAAAAACGTGGCAAAGAAAGCTTCAGAGACACCTTTAATGCAGCAATATTTCCGGATTAAACAAAAGCATCCGGATGCGATTTTATTGTTCCGCGTGGGTGATTTTTATGAGACATTTGGAGAGGATGCGATAAAAACATCAGAAATATTAGGGATTACCCTTACCAAAAGGGCAAATGGTGCAGCTTCCTATGTGGAATTGGCTGGAGTGCCTTATCACGCCCTGGATACTTATCTTCCCAAGTTGGTGAGAGCGGGTCAGCGTGTAGCGATTTGCGAACAATTGGAAGACCCAAAGAAAACAAAGAAAATTGTAAAACGGGGCGTAACAGAGCTTGTTACCCCCGGTGTGTCCTACAATGAAAATGTGTTGGAGCATCGCGAGAATAATTTTTTGGCATCGGTACATTTGGATAAGAATTATGCAGGCGTGGCCTTCCTGGATGTTTCCACCGGGGAGTTCCTTACGGCTGAAGGCGGGTATGATTATATCGATAAATTGTTGAGCAGCTTTCAACCCAAGGAAGTCTTGTATGAAAGGAGCAAATTGCAGTTGTTTCAGGAAAACTTTGGGAACAGCTATTATACCTATAAGTTGGATGATTGGGTGTTTACAGAAGAAAATGCTAACGAACGCTTGCTTAATCGTTTCCAAACCAGTTCGCTCAAAGGCTTTGGCATACAATCGCTAAAGCATGGGGTGATTGCCGCCGGAGCTATCCTGCAGTACCTGGAGCTTACCCAACATGAACGCCTCCAGCACGTAACGTCCATATCACGTATAGAAGAAGATCATTATGTTTGGTTGGATAGGTTTACCATTCGAAACCTTGAGTTGTTTTATTCCATGAACGAAGGGGCAAAAACCTTGCTTTCTGTGATGGATCAAACCCTTTCGCCCATGGGGGCCCGCTTATTAAAACGCTGGTTGGCCTTGCCTCTCAAGGATATTCATGCAATTACAGAACGACAGGATGTTGTACAATATTTTATGGATGAATCTTCGCTGAAAGATTTACTGGAGGAGCAAATCAAGACTATAGGCGATTTGGAGCGCATTGTTTCAAGGATTTCTATTGGACGTGTTAGCCCCAGGGAGGTAGTGCAATTGAAAAGAGCCCTTTCTGCCCTGGAACCGGTGAAAAAGGCCTGTCTGGAAAGTAAGAATAAACATTTGCAGCATATTGGGGATCAGCTAAATCCCTGCCAGGCGATGAAAGAACGCATCGAAAATGAAATTGTGGAAGACCCTCCCAATCAAATCGGGAAGGGGAAAGTGATAGCGGAGGGTGTTTCAGATGATCTGGACGATCTGCGGAATATTGCCTTCTCCGGGAAGGACTATTTGGCACAGCTGCAGCGCAAAGAAAGTGAGCGCACGGGAATTTCCTCGCTCAAAATCAGTTTTAATAATGTCTTCGGATATTATATCGAGGTTCGGAATACCCACAAGGATAAAGTGCCGGAAGATTGGATTCGCAAGCAAACCCTTGTAAACGCAGAACGGTATATTACAGAAGAGCTTAAGGAGTATGAGGCGAAAATTCTGGGTGCAGAGGAAAAAGCGCTGGAGTTGGAAAGCCGGTTGTACCAGGAATTGGTGAGTAGCCTGCTGGACTATATCGAAGCGGTGCAGTTGAATGCTTCACTGATTGCCCGGCTGGATTGTTTGCTTTCATTTGCAAGTATTGCACAAGAAAACGACTATTGTAAACCCGAGATCAATGAAAGCCTGCAAATTGATGTTAAGGATGGAAGGCATCCGGTAATCGAACAGCAGCTTCCCATTGATGAACTTTATATTGCCAATGATGTGTTCCTGGATTCGGAGGATCAGCAAATTATTATTCTCACAGGGCCCAATATGGCGGGTAAGTCGGCCCTGCTTCGCCAAACGGCCCTGATCGTTTTGATGGCACAGGTGGGAGCTTTTGTTCCTGCAAAGGCTGCAAAAATAGGCATTGTGGATAAGATTTTTACCCGCGTGGGCGCTTCGGACAATATTTCCCAGGGCGAATCTACCTTTATGGTGGAGATGCACGAAGCCGCAAGCATTCTCAACAATGTGTCGTCCAGAAGTTTGGTGCTGCTCGATGAAATTGGTCGGGGAACCAGCACCTATGATGGAATTTCAATTGCCTGGGCTATGGTGGAATACCTGCATGAAAATCCGCAGGGACAGGCAAAAACGCTGTTTGCCACCCATTATCACGAATTGAATGAAATGGCTGCTTCTTTTCCCAGGGTGAAGAATTTCAACGTCTCGGTGAAAGAGTTGGACGATAAAGTAATTTTCCTTCGAAAACTGAAAGAGGGCGGGAGTGAACACAGCTTTGGAATCCATGTGGCGCAAATGGCAGGCATGCCAAGAAGCGTAGTGAAGAGAGCCGGTGAAATTTTAAAAGATTTGGAAGGCAACGGGCAGGAGAAGGTGCTGACAAAACCCGTGAAGGACATTGCCGATCAACGGGAAGGACTACAAACCACCATTTTTCAACTGGATGATCCGGTGTTGAAGCAGATCCGGGATGAAATTAAAGATTTGGACATTAATAATCTTACGCCCATCGAAGCGCTTAATAAACTGAGCGAGATAAAGAAGCACATTGGACTCTGATTTTGATGGCTGAAAAAAGTAAAATTATGCAGGTATATTTTTTGCAAACAAAAAAAATTAAATATATTTGCACACGCAATAAGCGAGAATAGCTCAGTTGGTAGAGCACGACCTTGCCAAGGTCGGGGTCGCGGGTTCGAGTCCCGTTTCTCGCTCTTTTTTTATGGTACGCGCCCAGGTGGCGGAATTGGTAGACGCGCTGGACTTAAAATCCAGTGGCCATTTTTGGCTGTGCGGGTTCAAGTCCCGCCCTGGGTACAGAAAGCTCCTCGTTTTTGGGGAGCTTTTTTGTTTTGAAGCGGTTCGTGTTTTATGGCCATTTTTGGCTGTGCAGGCCTGTCTGTTTGCACAGTCCTGTTGATCGATCAATAGATTCAAGTATCGCACAGCCTAAAGGGTGGTAGTAAAAGGCCAATATATTTTTTGACTTTGTTTTGGCAACACCATAAGCTAACCAAATAACATTTTTTAAGCTTTTAGTATTAAAATGTATTTTTATTTTCTTAACTTTGTAATCCAAAGTACTTTTAATTATGGAAGAAAAATACATCAACGACCTGAAAGAAATAAAAGAAATGATGAACCGTTCTTCACGGTTTATTTCATTAAGCGGTATTTCAGGTATTGCTACCGGTGTTATCGCGCTGGCCGGGGCGTTTGCCGCTTACGGGTTTGTCTTTAGAAATATCAGTGCACCCGGCTACTACCAGCTCGATATGCCAATCGAAGTTTCATTGCGAATTCTCTTTGTGGCCTTCGGGACG
>CAYVSF010000075.1:0-9331 GCA_964453775.1 uncultured Bacteroidales bacterium | reverse complement strand
ATCATTACCAGGGACTTTCACCTTCCTGCTATTTCCAGGTCACTGGCCATGGGATTTACCATCAGCTTTTTTAGTGTATTGGGCGACCGATTTATTTTACACTCTTTGCGAAACCTCCCTTTTCGCTATTACATTTTTCTAAAGACCTTATATATTTCCATTATTAGTGCCCTGGTAGTTTACCTGGGTACGTTCCATTTTTCTGATATTCCAATGGACTTGAGCAAAAATGCATTAATTGTTATTGTGATTTTAATCGCCTCCGGAATTTCAGCTTTTTACAACCTTTTGATGGTTATCGATCGCATGTTGGGAAGCAATATGATTTTCAATATAATTACCGGCAAATATCACCAACCTGTTGAAGAAGAACGTATCTTCATGTTCCTGGATATGGTTTCTTCAACTGCAGTGGCAGAAAGAATCGGGCATATTCAATTTTACAAATTTCTGAATGAAGTCTTTACAGATATTACTGAGTATATTGTTAATTCGGGGGGAGAAATATACAAGTATGTTGGAGATGAAGTCATCATAAGCTGGCCGGTAACACAGGGCCTGCGAAAAAACAGATGCACCGAACTGTACTTCAAAGTAAGTGAACGTTTACACTCCCATCGTTTGTATTATGAAAATAAATATAATGTTTCTCCCTATTTTAGAGCAGGCATGCATATTGGAAAAGTAATTGTAGGGCAACTTGGAAAAGAAAAGCGTGAGCTTGCTTTTCTGGGCGATACCGTTAATACAACGGCGCGTATACAGGGGATGTGTAAACTTAAGCAACAGGATCTGCTCATTTCGGAAGCGCTTTATTTACGTCTTCCTCACCCGGAAACCTACCGGGCACATAGCTTCGGACTTATTCACCTTCGGGGTAGAAGCAAAGAGATTCGTATTTACAGTCTTCAAAAACGGTAAGCTGCAATTCCAGTAACATAAATATTCTGCATATCTAAAAAGATCTTATTATCTTCATATTCAAATTATGGAACTAAACATGGCACATATTATTTCCGTTTATATTGCCGGCATAACCGGAATGTGGAAAGCCATTCCCTTCGGATTTATTATAGGTGCAGACCCCTATACGATTGCTATTTGCACTGCCCTGGGCTCTATGACTACCGTGCTGATCCTTTTTTACTCGGGCAATGCCATAAAAATCTGGATTACAAATAAAATCAAAAAAGAAAAGCTGGAAAAGAAAAAGGGAAATTTTGCCAGGCTGCTCAATAAATTTGGCATCCCGGGATTGGGGATAATTGGTACTTTATTTACCGGTCCAATAGTTACCACTATCGTAGGAATCATTCTGCTCAAAAGAGACATCCGTTTTTTGCTATTTACAATGGCCGGAACCTCATTCTGGTCTGTTGTGATTACCATTATCGCAAATTACAGTGTAGGTTTTCTCGAGACCATAAGCTAAACAGCTCTATTCTGATTTATCAACACCCATTCGTTTCTGCATATAGGATTTATAATCAGGATGATCAAGTAATTTATCCCGCTCTTTGGGTTTTTTAATTTTCCCAAAAGCCTCCCAATAAGCTTCCCGGGTCATACTATCAAAATGAATTATATTTCTTCGGTATTGCCAGGTCTGAAACAAACTGAGGAGGATCAGCACAACAATTAAGGTAAATGAAAGCCTTTTCACCCATTTTTTTTGCTGGTAGAGCCAAAAAATAAACGCTCCCAACGGGAGTGCCAGAATTGCATAGGATTCGACAAGTGGCCTGGCGCCAAAGCTTCCGCCATACCACCAACACCACCAACTAAAAACAATATAAATATTGATGACAAAGTATACACTTATCCCCCAGAAGTGCTCCCTCTGTTTCTTATAAAGCAAAGGGAGTCCGGCAACAGCCAGCGCCATTAGCGGGGTATAAACAAGCCACCCTTTTCTGTAACTAAACAAACCCTTCAAAATCTGTGGATCTGAGATAACAAACCCTTCCTCGCCATAGCTATTGTATAGCCATTGCCCCGTTATTGTTTTCCAGTAAAGCAACTGAGGAAGCCAAATCAGGAATACCAAAAGGGCAAACATTAATAAATGGGAATAATTTCTGCTATACTGATAAAATTTTTCTCTTAAATCTCTCCAACTATTTATTCCATATAAAACAGGCAGTAAAATAACGATGGCATTGCTTGGTCTCACAAGGCTAATCAAGCCATATGAAATTCCCATTATGATTGCCCAGTAAAAACGTGGCAATTGATAATACCGGATGCAGGCATAAAAGAACAAGGCAAACAGGAAGAAGCTATAAGCATGCGACATCAACCCTTCGTTGGTTACATAATAAAATAAATTGGTGCCCAAAGCAATAATGGCAATTACCCAGGTAACAATTTTATCATTGTAAAAAAGCAAAAGGATTCTTCTCAGCAAGATCAAAGCCAGAAAGGCATAAAAGATACTGCTAAAGGTAAGGTACATTGCATAAGGCATCGAGTAACCATCTGCACGATAGGCATCGCTCACTGCAGCATGAAAATGTCCCAATCCAAAAAAGGGGGCATAGAGATAGGCCATTCCCATGGTCATTTTCTGAACCGGTTTTCCGTCCTCTGTCAATTTATACCAGATTCTTCCCTCAAAATCCTGCGGCAAGTCATTGATGAACTGGAAACTTAAATCCTTATAAATAAACGTTGCCGGCAGATAAGAATAATAGTGTACAACATCATGATCAATTACCACCTGTTTTGTCCAACGGTGAATATTGGTGGCTGTCCAAACCCAGGCAATTAAAATCAGCAATACTAAAACTAAAGAAGCAGATAATTTCTTCATAAAAGTTGCCGTTTAATTAATTATCTCCTTTGAAAAAGATTGTATTTAAAGATGCAATAGATGGCTTTCACCCCATCTTTCCAGTTAATTTTCTTGCCATCTTCATATGTTCTTCCAAAATAGGAGATTCCCACCTCATAGATCTTCACGCCGGGGACCCTCGAAACCTTGGCTGTCACCTCCGGTTCAAAGCCAAAGCGTTTTTCCTTTAGATTAAGGTTTTGCACCATCTCTGTTCTCATGAGCTTATAGCAGGTCTCCATATCGGATAGGTTCAAATTTGTAAACATATTAGACAGGAAAGTTAGAAATCTATTCCCAATGGTATGCCAAAAAAACAGAATCCTGTGCGGATTTGAACCCATAAAACGGGAACCGTATACAGCATCGGCATTATCTTTAAATACAGGTTCCAGTAGATCCGTATATTCGTTGGGATCGTATTCCAAATCTGCATCCTGTATTACAAGAAATTCTCCGGTAGCTTCTGCAATTCCTCTGTGCAGCGCCGCACCTTTACCCATATTTTTATCTTGTCTTATAAGTTGAATAGTTAAATCCCGATGCTCCCGAATAAATTCTTCTACCAATGCCACCGTTTTATCCTTCGAGCAATCATCTATTATAATGATTTCCAGCTGAAGAGCTCCAAGCTTAACCTGGCAAACTTTCTCCAGGATTTGAAGAATAGTTTTTTCCTCGTTATAGGCAGGAATAATTACAGACAATCGTGATATCATAGCAATTTGGTTGAATTGGATTTAAAAGTAGCTATTTTTTTTTAACTGATTCTTTTGAAGATGGTTTTATTTAATAATATTGCAGTTAGAAAATAAGAATTATGAGCAAAGGCAAAGAATCAAAACCACATATTGGAATTTACGGCAGGCGAAATAATGGAAAAAGCAGCCTCATCAACAGGTTATCAGGCCAGGATATCGCCATTGTTTCCGATTTTGCAGGAACAACGACTGACCCGGTAAAAAAATCACTGGAAATAACAGGCTTTGGTCCGGTGATTCTTATCGATACTGCAGGAATTGATGATGAAGGCGATCTGGGAAATAAGCGCATTCAAAAGAGCCTAAACACCATCAAGACAATCGATTTAGGCATCCTTGTGATTACAAACAATAGCTTTGGGGAATTCGAGGAGCAGCTGATAAAAGAATTCAAAGTTACCGATACGCCTTTTTTCCTTGTGCATAACAAGTCGGACCGACAAGCACTTGACAAAGCCTTGAAAGGAGAAATCAGGCAAAAACATGCCGCCGATACAATCGATTTCAGCAGCCTAAACGGGCAGTCCACCGAGCGAATTATCCGGTTGATCCAGAAACTGATCCCGGAATCGGCTTACACTGTTCCTTCCCTAATTGGTGACCTGCTCAGTTATGGAGCTATTGTACTGCTCATTACACCCATTGACATTGAAGCTCCGGCAGGCAGGATGATTCTTCCACAAGTACAGGCTATAAGGGATATCCTGGATAATGATGCCGTAGCGATAGTGCTAAAAGAGAGAGAAGTGGATGCCTTTTTACGCAAAACAGGCATAAAACCTGCGCTTGCTATCACCGACAGTCAGATATTTACAAAAGCAGATGCATCCGTTCCCCATGATGTTCCTCTAACCAGTTTTAGTATTGTTTTGGCAAGATTCAAGGGCGATTTCGAGAATTATCTTGCAGGAACACCAAAAATATCCGTTTTAAAAGACGGCGATCGTGTTCTGCTATTGGAATCCTGCACGCATCACGTCTCCTGCGATGATATAGGAAGGGTTAAAATTCCGAGATGGATCAGTAATTTCACAGGTAAAAAGCTGCATTATGAAGTAGTAGCAGGTCTTGATAATCTTCCACGAGATATTAAAGATTATGCATTGGTCATTCAATGCGGTGGGTGTGTAATTACAAGAAAAATGCTACTTAACCGGCTTCGCCCGGCCGTGGAAGCCGGTGTTCCTGTAAGCAATTATGGGATGGCCATTGCGTATGTACAGGGTATTTATCAGCGAGCTATAGCACCTTTTACAGGCCATCAGGATAATAGCCTGGAATACCTGTAATTACCCATTTATGGCTGAACAAGCTCAATCTCATAAAGATAGGGCCAGTTCTTTCCGGTAAGGTAAAGCTTTCCCGATGACTCATCCCAGGCAATGCCATTCAATACCCGCTCCCTGTCGTTCTGGTATTCCTCGGGAACAAGATGGCTGCAGTCAATCTTCTTTAAAACCTTTCCGCTTGTAGGATCAAAGATAATGAAGTAGTCACTTTGGTATACATTTGCATAAACCTTTCCATCAATATATTCCAGTTCATTAAGCATTTTCACCGGGCCTTCATGATCATATATTTCAATCCGCTTCTTCTCAGCAAAAAACTCGGGATCCAAAAAATAAATTCGTTCACTTCCATCACTCATTAACAGTTGTTCACCATCGCTGGTAAGGCCCCAACCCTGTGTGGGATACTGCACGGTATGCAACTTGTTAAATCCTTCCAAATCATAAACAAAGCCCAAACGAGAAAGATAGGTAAGTTGAATAATTTTGTCATCAAAAACGGCAATGCCTTCACCAAAGTACTTTTCAGGCAGGTTTAAGCTGCTAATCAATTCACCGGTTTTCAAATCAAGCTTTCGAAGCGAAGATTTACCATACTGCCCCGTACCTTCATACATAATTCCGTCGTGTATGAGTAAGCCCTGTGTAAAGGCATTGCGATCATGATGATACCGCTCAACAATATTGCACGTCAGCAATTCGGGATTAATATCAGAAAGCAATGTGATATTCCTGTTTTCAAATTCCAGGTTTTCCCCCGGATAATAAATGGCAATTCGCAAAGAATTCTTCCCTACCTTGCTATTCTTTGTATTCATGGTAAATTGAAGTTGCGATCCAATGGCAGTTTCAATCAATTTTGAATTATAATACAAATGTACAGAATCCGGTTGCAAAGAATCTTCGATTTGAGTCAATTCTATTTTAACATCCTCCCCCACAATAATTTGACTGTTGAAAACAGGCTTTACCAGTTTCATCAGGTCAAGCCTGCTTTTTGGCTGACTGGCCGTAGATTGTTTTATTTCTTTTTTTTCTGATGTTTGGTTGTCTTTGCAGGAAAACACTGAAATCGCTGCAATAATAAAAAGGATACCAATCGTTCTCATATTTTATTTCCTATTTTTCCTAAAAAGCCTGCTTAAAAAGCCAGGATTCGTTGAATCATTTTCGTTATCCGATACTGAGTTGTATACATCCGGGTTAAGCATTTTCCACACTTCACTCCAGCCCGGGAAGCCTCCCAGGTTTCTATCATCAATGTAGATATCAGCATTAATTTTCCGGCTGATACCGGAATCAAATTCTTCTTCGGGATAGTTTTTATTTACGGCATAAAATTCAATCCCGTTGTTTCTACAAAACTCAACAGCTTCATCCAGTTCTTTACCTGCCCTGTAAGTCCATAAAATCAAACGATAACCTTGTTTTTGGAGTTCTTTTAAGGTTTCGAAGGCAAAAAGTTTGGGTTTGCCTATCTCAGGATAGGCATGTTCTACAATCGTACCGTCAAAATCTACAGCTATTATCTCTGACATATGGATTTTCTATAAGATTGCCATCAATGAAAAATCGTTTGCAAAAATAAAACGTTTTGTAATGTATGTAAAAATAATGCTTATTTCTCTCCGAACGAATAACTTAGAGTAAAAACATTAGAGTACAGGGCCACCGATTGATCGCCAATATCAGTGAGTGCATAATCTATGGTAATCCCCCTGTATTTTATCCCCACACCCATATTTGGTTGTGTAGACCAACCTTCGTCACTGAAATTCTGCACCTGTTGAATATTTCCCAGTCCGGCACGCACAAAGAAAAAATTATTGTAATCCAACTCCATACCAATTACAGGATCAAGACTTAGTAGATCCGACCCGGCCAACACGTTCCTTTTTCCGTCGAAACTAAGGACAACATCAGTTTCTACACTGGCCCCAATCTTATCGTAAATGACAAAATCCCTGCTTACCCCTAAAATCAACCGAGGCAGTGTAAGTTCCAGGGCATTTTTCGGGGCAATGTTATAAATACTGTCTTCAACTTCAATGATCAACTCCTCCTCGTTAAAACTCCATGCATTAAAAGTAGAGGTGACATCCCTGGCCATAGCTGCAAAATTCCATTTATCCTTTTTATAATGCACAGCGGCATCGATACCAAATCCCCAGGCCGAAGCAAATTCTCCAATATTGCGATAGATTATTTTAACATTGGCCCCAATTCCCAATCCGGGAATACTTGTTGATCGTGAATAGCTAAAGAGCAAAGCATAATCAGCGGCCGAGAAGTAAGATACACGGTCATAATCAATATTCCCATCCTGATCGATAAGTTCTGTTGTATTTGGAATATCATCAACGGCAAAGCGTAGCAGAGAGATCCCCCATGCTGCGCTGGTATCCTTTTTCATCGCAAATCCCATGTAATCATATTTAGCTATCCCGGCAAAATATTCTGCATGCATAATCGAAGCATCATAGGGGCTTTTCATCATTCGCATGGCTGCAGGATTCCAGTATCCTGCAGTAACCCCATTGGCAAGAGCCACATTGGCATTGGCCATTGATAATGCCCTGGAACCCACTCCTACCGATAAGAATTCATTACTGTACTTGGGTGCTTGCCCACGGGCTAAAAAAGCCATGAACATTAAGGTACCTATGATGATATATTTCATTGCCCTAATCATATACTCAAACAATCATCAACAAAGTTAACATTCTGTTTTTAAGTTTTACGCTTATCTATATTTCGCTTTAATTTTTAACTTATTTTTGTGCTAATTATTGTTGATGAATGCTTGAATTGCAACACCAAGCCAACAAATCCATTCAAAAAATCTATACTTAACCCATTTGATATGAAACTACGACAACATATTCCAAATATCATCACGGCATTAAATTTGTTATCCGGTTGTCTGGCTATTGTAATGGCGTTTGAATACCAGTTTAATGCTGCAATTTTATTCCTGATAGCAGGAGCCCTGTTTGATTTTATGGATGGAATGGCCGCAAGAGCTTTAGATGTTTATTCCGATATTGGGAAAGAGCTTGATTCCCTGGCGGATATCATCAGTTTTGGTGCTGCCCCTGCATTTATTATACATAATTATTACCGTGAATTAAGCGATGCAGATAATTTTTCTGCCATCTTTACCGAAGGTGAAACCGAAATTCTTATTATGATGCTTTTGCCCTTCCTAATTGCTGTTATGAGTGGATTCAGGCTAGCTAAGTTTAATATTGATCCACGTCAAAAAGATCATTTTATAGGATTACCCACACCCGCCAATGCGCTCTTCTTTGTTTCTTTAATTTGGCTAAGTTCCAGGTATGAATTTATAAACGATCTTCTATTTTCCCCTCCCTGGTTAATAGCTTTACTGATTCTTATTTTTTCATTTTTACTGGTTGCTGAGTTCCCAATGTTCTCTCTTAAATTTAAAAATTTAAGAGCACGGCAGAACGAAATTCGATATATTTTTATTGGAATATCTGCAATTTTATTAATATCATTGCAACTGAAAGCCATTCCGCTTATCATAATCATTTACATACTGCTTTCAATGATTAATAACCGGATAGCAAGGAAAGTATAGTTAGCAAAAAAGTATCCTGGCATACATAAATTGAAGGTATAGCCAAATGCAACAAAAATAGAAAGCAAACAAAAGTTTAACTAAATATTACACACCTGTGAAATTTATAGCTGAAATTAACGTAATGCCCCTTAAAACGCTTTTGGATCCGCAAGGAAAAGCAGTTACTCAGAGCATGCATGGAATTGGTTTCTCCGAGGTTGAAAACGTGCGCATCGGGAGACATATTACCCTTGAAATAGAAGCAAAAAACAAAGAGACTGCGATGAAGCGGGTGAATGAAGCTTGCAATACCATTTTAGCCAACCCTATTATGGAAGGCTACGATTATACTCTAAAAGAAGCTGAATAAAAAATTATTATGATTCCCCGTTAAGGCGGTTCATTACTTCGGTTTGTTTCTGGATTGATTCCTTATGCACAAGCTGGAGTAATTTTTTTATGAAATCCTCCGTGAGTCCGAGTGCTTTACCGGCACGCAGACGCGTTGTAATAATATCTTCCCAGCGCTTCAATTGCAGGATAGTAACTTTATTTCTGGCTTTATAATTTCCTATCTTTTCAACCACATTCATTCTTTGTGCCAACAGTTCAAAAATTTGTTGATCAATACTGTCAATTTGATCCCGCAAATTTTCTAGCAGGCTCATAAATTCAAGGTCATCTACAGAAATATGCCTGATAACCAAATCGGCAAGAAGCTGTTGAAGCTTCCCGGGTTCCAGTTGTTGTTCTGCATCACTTAGTGCCTGCTCCGGCGTGCAATGCGATTCGATCATCAAGCCATTCATATTCAAATCGAGGGCTTTCTGTGCCACTTCCCGGATAAAATCGGTTTTTCCAG
>CAYVSF010000074.1:0-9389 GCA_964453775.1 uncultured Bacteroidales bacterium | reverse complement strand
ATCCTGCACCATCTGAGCTGTTTGAGTAAGTTCCGATTTCTACATTCGAAATCCATTCATAGCTGGCATCGTTACCCTGTGAAGTACAATACTCGTCCTGTGGAGGAGGAGGCGTTCCACCATTCAATGCTGCATAAGCATTTAATCGACCACTACCTAAAAGTCCGGAGTAACTTGAGTTTAAATTATCTATAGGATCTGAATTGTTAATTAAACGATCTCTTACTTCTTGTGGTGTAATATTTCCTGCAAAATGCGAAACAACCAGCGCCGCCACGCCGGATACATGTGGACAGGCCATGGATGTTCCTGACATATATTGATACCCATTATCGGGGGCACAACTTGCAATATCGCTACCCGGAGCAGAAATATCTACCCAGCTACCGTAGTTAGAAAAAGATGATTTCACATCATTGTGATCGGTAGAGGCTACAGCAATAGCATTTGGATATGCAGCCGGCCAAATACTTGCACCGCTGCTGACATTGCTGTTCCCAGCTGCTATAATGACAACCCCTCCGTTCATTGGTGTACCGTATCCACCACCATTGGCAATAAAATAATCAATGGCATCATTGATGGATTGGCTTTCGCCTCCACCACCCCAGCTATTCTGGGAAATGTGTGCGCCCATGTCTGCAGAATAAACAAATCCTTCTGCAAAACCACCTTGTCCGTTGGCACCAAAAACCTGAACAGACATCAGTCGAACACCATCATTATTTCCCGTTCCACCAGCTATACCGGCTAATCCTGTACCATTGTTTGTTTCAGCAGCTACTGTTCCGCCAACATGTGTTCCATGATCACCGGGACTGATAGGACCCTGGTTATCACCAAAATTGTAGCCGTAGTAGTCATCGGTATACCCATTGTTATCATCGTCATACCCATTATTCGGAGTTTCTCCTGAATTGATCCACATATTACCTGCAAGATCTTCGTGATTATAATCTACGCCCTGATCTTCGATGGCAACAATTACATTGGTATTTCCTGTTTCTAATTCCCAGGCTTCTGGCAGATCAATATCGGCATCGGCTGTTCCACCTGATTGTCCTGTATTGTGGTAATGCCACTGTTCTGAAAAATAGGGATCATCCGGGAGAGTATTTAATGCTTTGGCATTATTTTTGGCTTTTGGATGATGGTCATCCTGCACTAAAGATTTCTTGGAAATGGGTTCTACAAACTCAATTTCCTCGAGACCCTCATAGGCATCAAGCAATTGCTTAACGGTATTTTTTGAGTTAAAGGAAATTTCATACCACTTGTGCAATCCGAATTCACGGTGTCGCTGTTCGAATTTTCCTGAATAGCGAAAAACTCTCTTGTATTCAACAGCATTAAGCTCCTGATTCTTTGAATCCAGGGCTTTAACCTGGGTTTTTACAAACCCCATGTCTGTTGGGACCAATTTGTTAATGCTATGAGATTTCTTCTGATGTAATGCATCGAACTGATTCACCAGTTCGTCCTGAATTTTAATGCGAATTACATTCTTGTAATTCCCGTTTTCATTTACGGCCCTTTCTTGTGCGAAAGCAGCAGTAAAAGAAATTAAAAGAAGTGTTAACAGAGTAAAAATGTTTTTCCTCATAATTAAAATGTTTAGGTTTATAGAAGTTAATTGCACCTATAATACAAAAAAAACCTGTTAATTTTCTGTGAAATCTGCGGACAGCAGTTTCCATATGACAAACTACTTCTTTCTTCGAAATCAATTGGATTTATTCCGGTAATTTGAACATTTATTTAGTTTTCTTTTTATGAAAGAATAACATTGATTATTGCGTTGTAATCTATGAATAGCATAAAATGAATGTTTTAATTTATTGATAATGAACGTTTTATAAAGTTTAACTATAAATTTTTGTATACAGCTATATAATTCAATATGAATAAGATGTTACTTTATTTTTAAGATTTTTTTATTACTATTGAATATTCCTTATTAAACATTTCTTAATTAATACCATCTAAATTGGTGTATCTAAATAAAATCAAATAAGTTTACAACGTAAATGTTTTAGCATTAGCCTATTTATACTAAAAAAGTTTATACATATGAAAAGAAGAATTTTTTCAGCCTTGATGACACTAGTTTTAGTTTTTGGAAGTTGGTCGCTAACTGCCCAGGACAAAGACACAGATAACGGTTATGAATTTACAACAAAAAAGAGAATTGAAACAACCTCTGTAAAAGATCAACATCGTTCCGGTACATGTTGGAGTTTTTCTGCCATTTCGTTTCTGGAATCCGAAATGATTAGAATGGGCAAAGAACCTGTAGATTTATCCGAAATGTGGACCATACGCCATTCATATTCTGATAAGGCCGTAAAATATGTACGTTTCCATGGAAACCTAAATTTTGCAGGAGGAGGTGCATTTCACGATGTAACCAATGTAATAAAGAAGTACGGAATTGTGCCGGAAGGCGTATACTCCGGATTGAACTATGGAACAGAAAAGCATGTGCATGGTGAAATTGATGGTGTGTTAAAAGGATACGTAGATAAAGTACTGAAGAATCGTAATCGAAAGCTTACACCAGCCTGGCACGACGGCTTTGAAGGTATACTTGATGCTTATTTTGGAGAAATGCCAGAAGAATTTGAATATAAGGGTGAAACCTATACGCCAAAAAGTTTTGCAAAAGAGGTGGTAGGATTGAATCCAGATGATTATATCACCTTGTCCTCCTATACACATCATCCTTTCTATTCAACTTTTATTCTTGAGGTTCCTGACAACTGGGCTTATGGACAAGTTTACAATCTACCAGTTGATGAAATGATGGAAAGCATGGACCATGCGATTGAAAATGGCTATACCATTGCATGGGCTGCTGATGTGAGTGAAAAAGGATTTAATTGGACTAATGGAGTGGCAATTGTTCCTGAAGATAACTTCGAAGCGATTGATGATACCGAGATGGCAAAATGGTCTGACTTAACGGATACTGAAAAGCAGGAAATGCTTTACGATTTCAACGGACCAAAACCGGAAAAGGAAATTACCCAGGAAATGCGCCAGGAAGCATTTGACAACTATAGTACAACAGATGATCATGGTATGCACATTACCGGTATCGCGCATGATCAGAATGGAACTAAGTATTACATAGTGAAGAATAGCTGGGATGATAAAAACCATATTTATGAAGGGTATTTTTACGCTTCAGAAGCATTTGTTCGTTATAAGACAATGGATATCATGATTCATAAAGATGCACTTCCAACTGATATTGCAAAGGAATTAGGCTTATAGTAAGCCTTTTTTGTGTTTTCATAGCTCATAAGAGCTCAGGGGCAGCTGATTCAGCTGCCCCTTTCTATTGAAACAAAGACAGGCCTGTCGGAGGGAACAATTGAACAAACTGGCTGTTATACTTCATAAAAGATGAACTTATGACACAAGAAGAACAAAAAGCATATACCCTGGTTTGTGGTGCAAGCAGTGGTTTTGGGAATGCCGTAGCCCAAACACTGCTGGAAAGATTGGAACCTGTACTTGGGGTTGCCCGACGAGAAGAAAAACTTAGCCGGATGAAGAAGCAATATGAAAATTTTGAATTCATCGCTGGAGATCTTACGCAGGAAAGTACCATAGATCGCATTGCTGATTTTTTTAAGGAGCATCCTGTAAAAGCTGCCTTTATTAATTCCGGAGGTCCGCCTGCTGCAGCGTTTTTGGAAACTAAACTTGCTGACTGGGATAAGGCTTATGAAGATATTTTAAGATGGAAAGTAAAACTGGCCCTGCTGATTAGCAATTCTATGAAAAAACAGGGGTACGGCCGTGTCGTTTTTTTGGAAAGCGCATCTGTAAAGCAGCCCATTCCTAATTTAGTTCTCAGCACCAGTCTGCGTATGGCGGTTGTCGGTATGGCAAAAACGATGGCTGATGAACTGGCGGAAGACAGGATTACGGTTAATGTATTGGCTCCTGGTTCCCACGACACCAGCGCCCTGGAACGTTTGTACGTGAAAGCAGCTGAAAAACAAAACATTTCTCTGGAACAGGCAAAGAAACAGTTTAAACAGAAAACAGGGATGAACCGTTTGGGCGATCCCATGGAGCTGGCTTCGCTGGCTTCCTGGCTGCTTTCCGAAGACGCGGGCTTTGTCACCGGTCAGACTATCACTGCAGCAGGTGCCGCAGTAAAAGGTGTGTTCGGATAGTTTTTTTATATTTTGATTCTTTCTATTTTTGAGGAAAACATTATAAATATGGAATGTAAGAAGAATCAAAACAAAGATCAGTGCAATTGCAGTTACCCCTGCTCCAGAAAGGGGATGTGTTGCGATTGCATTTTCTCTCACCGCTCGATGGGAGAACTCCCTGCATGCTATTTCCCTGATGAAATAGAAGCTGGTTACGACAGAAGTATTGAGAATTTTATCCGTGTTTATCAGCAAAAAGGGCCATGGTGGAATTGATTATGAAGAACGACTTACCTCGCTGTGATTGGGCAAATCATCAACTGGAAATTGAATATCACGATAATGAATGGGGTGTGCCAGTTCATGATGATAGATTATTGTTTGAGTATTTATTGTTAGATGCATTCCAGGCCGGATTAAGCTGGCTCACCATTCTTAAGAAAAGAGACAACTTCCGAAAAGCTTTTGATAACTTTGATTATAAAAGGATTGCAACATATGATCAAAAGAAGGTAGATACATTACTACAGGATGAAGGCATTATCAGAAATAAACTTAAAATTAATGCGGCGATTAAGAATGCCCGGGCTTTCATGAAAATACAGGAAGAGTTTGGTTCTTTTGATACCTATATCTGGGGATTTGTGGAAGGAAAAACACTTAGAAATAGTTGGAGTAAAATGGCTGATGTGCCGGCTAAAACTTCCATTTCAGATGCGATGAGTATGGATTTGAAAAAAAGAGGTTTCACTTTTGTTGGTTCTACTATCTGCTATGCCTTTATGCAGGCAGCCGGTCTGGTAAATGACCACCTTACCGGTTGTTTTCGATATCACGAAGTTTAATTTCTTTTTTTCTGATATTGAAGAAGAGGGAGAAACCCAGCGCAGCAAAAAATAAGGCCCCGGTTAATATATCATAATTTACGGCCAGATTTATTCCTAACAACCTGTTTACCAGGTATTCTGTATACGAAACAGGCAGATTCCTTTCGCCAAGTTTAGTTAATACCTGCCAGTGCCATTCGGTAAGCGGACAAAATCCAATGCCGTAAAAAACACCCAATGCAAACCAACTTAAGCCTGTTAAGATAAGGGTAACAAGATTTGCTTTTCGTGTTTTTTTCCATATCCAGCCAAACAGATTGAATATAATCAGTGCACTGTGAAAGATGACAAAGAAATAGTCAAGCAACTGATACATATTGCCAGTTTTTTGTAAGGTACATTTTTTCTACAAAATCTTTAGATTAAATCTGTAATTTATACCTTTTATATATAGGTGTGTTTTTTTATCACAAATGCTTTAAAACATGGCTTGTTAAAAATCGCAATCACGTGTCTTGCATAAGTTTGTTTTTAATTACCTTTCGAAATATTTATGTTTGTACCGTTTATTTAAGTATCAGGAATATGAAGATTAGTGGTTTTTCAATGGGACGAAATGTGGATAAGTTGTATTATCCCATAAAAGAATCGGTAATGAGTATTTTACCCATTGTAGATGAGTTTGTTATCGCTGTGGGTAAGGGCGATGAAGATGATCGTACGCGTAAACTCCTGGAGAGCATTGACAGTCCTAAGGTGAAAATAATTGATACCGAGTGGGATTTGGGAAAATATCCCAATGGAACCGAGAATGCCCACCAAACCGATATTGCCAAAGAACATTGCAGCGGGGATTGGTTGTTCTACTTGCAGGCAGATGAAGTGGTGAATGAGAAGTACCTGCCTGTTATTCAAAAAAGATGTCAGGAATTGTTGGATGACCCTGATGTTGAAGGCTTATTATTTCGCTATAAGCATTTTTGGGGTGATTATGAGCATTATCATTTTTCGCACCGCTGGTACAAAAAAGAGATCCGTATCGTTCGAAATGATCCCGAAATACACAGCTGGGAATCGGCGCAGTCTTTTCGCCGGATTCCGGGTTTTGATAAGAAGAATTACAGGCAGCAGGAGGGAACTTACAAATTGAAAGTAGCCGATGTTGATGCAGAAATTTACCATTATGGATGGGTACGGCCTCCAAAATTAATGCGTAAGAAGATGCAGGCACTGGACACCATACATAAAGGCGCCGGAGAAGCAGAAAAGCGAGCCCTGAAAAATCGAAATTTCGATTACGGACCATTGCAAAAATTGCAAAGGTTTAAAGGTACTCATCCTGCTGTGATGAACGATTGGATGAAAAAGTTTGACTGGAAAGATGAATTGCAATATGAGGGTAACCCCTCCGATACGCGTAAGAAGCACGCCCATGAAAGAAGAAAGTACCGATTTGTAACATGGATTGAAAACAATTTGTTGGGAGGACGTACGCTGGGTGGTTTTAAAAATTATATTTTGTTGAAAAAATGATATAATAAAGAGCTGCGGTATTCTTTTAACTCTGTTATAAAACCCTATCTTTGCTGTATTACCCGAAGCCCAAGTGACCTGACTGATATTGTTGTATTTTTAGTTTGATGATTATGTTGCGTAAAGTGCTCCTTCTTATTACCGGTTTGGCAATATTAAATTCCACGTCGGTGGCCCAATTGCTAACTACTCCTGAGTTAGATTTTGCCCAACCGGTAGATACAATTCCCTGGGTAGATTCTGTCTTGAAAAGTATGACCGTGGACGAGCAAATTGGTCAGTTGCTGATGGTAGCTGCCTATTCAAATAAACCTGAAGAGCATGCCAGGGAAATTGAGAACTTAATTCGTCATTATCATATTGGAGGTCTTATTTTTTTTCAGGGAGGCCCTGTAAGACAAGCGTATTTAACCAATCGCTATCAAAAATTATCTAAAATTCCATTGATGTTTGCAATGGATGCTGAATGGGGGTTATCCATGCGCCTGGACAGTACAATGGCTTATCCCCGCCAGATGATGCTCGGAGCCGTCCAGCATGACAGTCTTGTTTATCAAATGGGTGCTGATATTGCAGAACAACTAAAAAGACTGGGTGTGCAAATTAGTTTCTCCCCGGTCGTGGATGTGAATAACAATATTAATAATCCGGTTATAAACAGCAGGTCGTTTGGAGAGCAAAAGCTCAATGTAAGTAGGAAGGGATTGGCTTATATGAAAGGCTTGCAAGATAATGGGGTAATGGCTGTGGCCAAACATTTCCCGGGACATGGTGACACGGATTCCGATTCCCATAAAACTTTGCCAACTGTGCCTCATAACAGGGCCAGACTGGATTCTTTAGAATTGTACCCGTTTAAGGACTTGATTGATGAAGGTGTGGGTGGTGTGATGGTCGCTCATTTGAATGTACCCGCACTGACAGGTGAAGAAGAACTTGCAGGCACTTTATCAGGGGAAATGGTAAATGGTGTGCTAAAAAATAACTATGGATTTCAGGGGCTGGTGTTTACCGATGCATTGAATATGCAAGGCGTATTGAAAAATAATAAACCCGGGGATATAGAATGCAAAGCGCTTCAGGCTGGAAATGATGTTTTACTCTTTCCAAAGGATGTACCCAAAGCGGTTTCTAAAATCAAACGCATGATTCGCAGAGATGAAATCAGCCTGGAACTCATCGAGGAAAAATGTAGGAAAGTACTCTACTATAAATATTTGTTTGGATTACATAACTATGACAAATCCGAAGATTTTGTTGAAACAGCCAGATTACACAGGGATTTACACCCTGTAGCGTATGAAGTAAGCCGTATTGACCTGGTGGAAAACGCAATGACACTCCTAAAAAATGAAGAGGAACTGATCCCGCTTAAAGGGCTACAAAACTTGAAAATTGCAAGTTTAACGCTTGGCGAAACAGCGATCAATCCGTTTCAAAAGCAATTAAGTGCCTATAAGGGTGTTGATCATTTTGTGGGATCGCAATGGCCTGCGCATGCATTAATGGATACACTTAAAAACTATGATCTGGTGCTTATTGGAGTTCATAATACCAGTCAGTACCCATTTAGAAAGTATGGTTTTAAACCTGGATATACTGATTTAATAGAACGTATAAGCACAACGAATAAGGTTATTCTTTCTTTATTTGGAAATCCATACAGCTTGCAATATTTTCAAACAGTGGAGCATTTGGAAGGGCTCATTGTAGCCTATGAAGATACAAAACTAACACAGCAGACTACAGCTCAACTCATTTTTGGCGGAATAGAAGCGAAAGGAAAATTGCCGGTATCTGTACAATCTTATTTCAAAGCAGGATCTGGGCTTGCCACGAAGAAAATCCGCTTGCATTATAGCATACCCGAAAAATCCGGTTTTTCATCAGAAAAGCTTAGCCGGATCGACTCTATTATCAACGTGGCCATTGAACAAAGAGCCATGCCTGGTTGTCAGGTTTTGGCCGCAAAGGATGGAAATGTGTTCTATCGAAAAGTTTTTGGTCATCATACTTACATGCAAGAGGAGAAGGTAGAACCTGAAGATTTGTATGATATCGCCTCCATAACTAAAATTGCAGGAACCTTGCCTGCTTTGATGCGTTTGTATGAAATGGGAAGCATCGATCTGGAAGG
The DNA here is from genome assembly GCA_964453775.1 of uncultured Bacteroidales bacterium. Lineage (GTDB taxonomy): Bacteria > Bacteroidota > Bacteroidia > Bacteroidales > UBA12077 > CAYVSF01. Next base: position 720 of record CAYVSF010000074.1, on the reverse strand, counting down.
GAAATTGGGAGATTATTTGCCCCATTTGGATACCAGTAATAAAGCTGATCTTGTTTTAAAAGATATTTTGGTTCATCAGGCGGGCCTTAAACCCTGGATTCCTTTCTATATTTATACCCTTACTGGGTTCTACCCGGATGAGAGTTTGATAAGCGCCCGTTTTTCAGAAGAATATCCCTACAAAGTTGGGAATTTTTTATATCTGGCAAGAAATTATCGCTATAGAGATGATGTATTTTCTAACCAGTCCGATTCCCTCTTCCGAATCAAGCTGGCTGATGATATTTTTATGAATTATCATTATAAAGACACTATTTATAATACGATCACCGCTTCTCCGCTTTTGGAGGAAAAAGAATACAAGTACAGCGATTTAGGGTACTATTATTTTTATAAAATGATAGAGAAGATGACAGGGCAGGATTTTTCCGAATACCTGGAACGTAATTTTTACAGTTCACTTGGTCTGAATAATACCTGTTTTAATGTCTGGCAAATCTATCCAAAAGAAAGAATAGTGCCCACAGAAAATGATCAGCTGTTTAGACGTCAGATGCTTCGCGGGTATGTACACGACCCCGGTGCTGCAATGCTGGGAGGAATATGCGGCCATGCGGGTTTGTTTTCAACCATGGATGACCTTTCCAAAATGATGCAAATGTACCTCAATGGCGGTACATATGGAGGTATTCAATACTTTGAATCGGAAACCATCGAGCG
>CAYVSF010000073.1:0-9440 GCA_964453775.1 uncultured Bacteroidales bacterium | reverse complement strand
TCTTAAGTTCAAGGTTTATGCGCGTTATTCTACTATCCGGAATACTGGCGTGGCCAGTGGCCTGGTATCTTATGAAGAATTGGTTGCAGGACTTTCAGTATCATATTGAAATCCATATTGGCTACTTCCTTGCGGGAACATTTATTCTGATTGCCATAGCACTGCTCTTTATTATTACAAAAACGATCGGAGCAGCACGCCAAAATCCTGTAAAAAGCCTGCGTTATGAATAATTTGCAAAGATTAAAACACGAGTGAAAAGCTAGTACCAACACCTACTTCCGAACTCACCAAAAGGCTCCCATTGTGTTTTTGCATCATCTGTCGTGACAAGCTTAAACCAATGCCAGAGCCTTTTTCTTTTGTGGTATAAAAGGGCACAAAAACCTGTTCCAATTCATCCGATGGAATGCCAACACCATTATCAGATACCTCTAAAACTATCTTTCCACTGGTCTCCTGGAAAGCTTTCATCCGGATTAAGCCCTGCTTGTTAGTATTGAAGCATATCGCATCTTTGGCGTTGAGCAGAAGGTTAAGAAGAATCTGGACAATGTACTTTTTATCAGCAAACAGCGTAAGACTCTCAGGATAAACCTCTCTTTGCAAATCTATATTGTTCTCATTTATATGTTCCCCAAAAAGTATGTATGCTTCATAAAAAAGTTCACTTACAGAAAGGATGGTCTTATTAAGCTTTCCCTTTGGGGTTAGATCTCTGTATTTTTGCACAAAATCGACCAGCCCCTCGCTCCTTGAACTGATGATACGCAAGCTCTCAACTGTTTTATCATCCTCTTCAATACCGTTTTTATTCATTGATAGACTGTCGGCATAAGATTTTTCCAAAGATTTTGCCAGGGAAATAATAGGTGAAAGGCTATTATTAATTTCATGTGTCAAAACGCGAATCAAGCGCTGCCATGATTCCGATTCTGTAGATTCAATTTCTGAACGGATGTTCTGAAAACTGACAATCTTTCTCTTGTCCCCTTCGGTTATGAAATAGTTGGCTTTCACACTTAAATGCTGTACGCCCTGCGCATTAGAAAACTGAAAAAGACCTTGCTCACCGGGCATTATATCCCGTATGATTTTAGCAAATTCTTTGTTCACTTCGCCAATAGAATCCACACTTTTCACTGCTTTCAAATTGAGCATTTTTAATGCAGCTTCGTTGATAAAATGTACGGTATTTTTTTCGTCAACAGCCATAAGTCCAACCTCAACCTGGTCCACAACATTCTTCAAATAAGCAGCTTTTGAAATAGCCTCAACCCTTTGTGTTTGCAATTCATCTAAAATATCTTTTAAATTTTTTCTGATATGAATATCCAGTGTATCCTCTTTCATATTGATCTGGTCGAAATTTCCACCTTCATATTTTAGGGCAGACAAAAACGAAAGCAGATAGTGATTTGTTTTGGAGATATAGCGGAAAAATTCAATAAACTGGAAAATCATAAGGACACCCAGGCCAAAAATGGTTGCAAGACGCTCTTCCAAACGACTCAGATAGAAAATCAGAATCCCATTGGCAAGAATTAAAACGAGGCGGATAAAAATCAGAATATAGTATTTGGGTTGTATCATTTTCAGGAATTCGAGATGTTATACTTTTTCAGCTTATTATATAGTGTCTGCCGGGTTAATCCCAACTCTTTTGCTGCATCGGTAAGTTTGCTGTCATTATTGGCCAAAGCACGAAGAATAGCTTTTCTTTCGATCTCTTCAAACCGCAAGGGCCATTCACTTTTTTTAGTAAACGAGCTCCGTTTACTAAAACTAAAGTCGACTTCTTGCAAATCATTGCTTTCAGTCAAAATTACAGCTTTCTCCACGGCATGTTTCAATTCCCGGATATTCCCGGGCCAATCATAATCCATAAGTGTCTCCAATGCTTCCTGGGTAAATTCTTTCTTCTCCTTTCCATATTTTTGACAAAAATGGCGCATATAAAAATCCGCCAGCAAAGGGATATCCTCTTTTCTTTCTCGTAAAGCAGGCAGGTGAATTTGTATGGTATTAATACGATAGTATAAATCTTCCCTAAACAATCCTTTATCAATGCGTGTCTCCAGGTTTTTATTCGTAGCACAAATAAGTCTTATATCTACTTTTTTAGCTTGGGTACCACCCAAAGGCACAATTTCCTTGTTTTGAAGTGCTGTAAGAATTTTGGCCTGCATCGCCACTGATAAATTCCCGATTTCATCCAAAAACAAAGTTCCCCTGTCAGCCAATTGGAATCGACCGGTTTTATCTGTCTTAGCATCCGTAAAAGCCCCCTTCACATGCCCGAACAATTCGCTCTCGAAAACCCCCTCGTTAAGGCTTGTAAGATCTACAGTAATCATAGGTTCTTTAGCACGCTCCGACGCATTGTGAATATAGCGGGCAACCAATTCCTTTCCGGTACCATTTTCGCCAAGAATAAGGACATTCGCTGCAGTACCGGCCACTTTTGTTGCTACAGTCATTACCTTTTTCATGGCTTCAGATTGCCCAATTATCTCCTGTCCGGCTTTATTTAACTCCATGCTTAAATCAGAACGAGATTGCTTAACCTCTCGTAGCTCCATCTGTGTCTTTCTAAGCTTCAAACCCGATTTTATAGTACTTATTAGCTTATCATTGTTCCAGGGCTTCACGATAAAATCGGTAGCGCCCTCCTTCATCGCTCGCACAGCCAAATCGATATCACCATAAGCCGTGATATGTATAACCACTAGATCAGGATCGCGTTTTAACATTTCCTTTAACCAGTATAATCCTTCATTACCGGTGCTTTTCCCTGCTGAAAAATTCATATCCAGTAAGGCCAAATCAAAATGGCTTTTCTCCATTACTTCAGGAATCTGGTTAGGATTAGAAAGGGTATGTACAGATTTGAATTCATGCTCAAGCAATATTTCAAGACTTCTAAGCACACTGGTATCATCATCAACAATTAAAATACTACCGTTTACCATTGTTTTCTGGTCAGATTTATTAAATGTGTAAAAAAATTTTACGTTAATGTAAATTTTTTTTACTACAATTCAAAAACCCAATTTCACAAATTAACCATAAGAACTTGAAAAACAACTAATTATAATCATTGGCACAGTTATAGATAAGTAGTGAACAAACACTAAAAATAATATGTCATGTTAAAGAATTTTTTCAAAGTCGCTTTTAGAAATATTTTACGACACCGTCTTTTTTCACTTGTTAATATACTCGGATTAGCCATAGGACTGGCATGTAGTATCCTAATCGGTCTTTTCGTGATAGATGAACTCAGTTACGATCGTTTCCACACGAATGCAGAACAGACCTATCGGATCACAATAAGGGGTAAAGTACAGGGAAACGAAGTGAATGGAGTTTCAACTGGTGCTCCCGCAGGAGAAACAATGCGCAATGAAATTCCCGAGGTAACCAGTTTTACAAGGATTATCGATGGAGATGACGCCCGGTTTAAGATTAGAAACGATGTTTTCCTGGAAGATAACTTTTACTATGTCGACAGCAGCTTTTTTCAGATCTTCTCTTTTCAACTTATCGAAGGCGATAAAAATAACATTCTCAATGAACCCAACACGCTTGTTATAGCAAAAACAGCAGCCAAAAAATATTTTGGTGAGAGGAATCCAATGGGGCAAAGCATAGAGATTAATGACCAACCCTACAAAATAACAGGTATAGTGGAAGATTGCCCACATAACTCCCACTTTCATTTCGAATTTTTGGGCTCGATCATCTCTTTGGATGTCGCAGAAAGCGACACCTGGTTGAGCAATGATTTTTCATTCACTTATCTGTTATTAGATAAAAACAGCGATCTTCCTTTAGTAGAAGAAAAACTTAAAGAAACAGGACACCGTTATGCAGCCCCGGAATTGGAAGAGTTTATGAATACTACTTATGAAGAATTTGAGAAGCAGGGGAATTATTTTTATTATGAATTGCAACCCCTTACGTCCATTCACCTCCATTCCAATACAGATTTTGAATTGGAACCTAATTCACAAATGTCCTACATATATATTTTTAGTATTATTTCCCTATTTATTCTGCTTGTTGCATGCATTAATTTCATGAACCTCTCCACTGCAAGATCTGCAACCAGGGCCAAAGAGGTAGGGATTAGAAAAGTTGTAGGTGGTCATAGAAGAAGTCTCTTCTGGCAATTTCTTTTTGAATCTATCCTGCTTTCTTTCATTGCTTTGTTAATCGCTCTTATTATAATTGAAACGGTAATGCCGGTATACAACAATATTACTGGGAAGACGCTACAAATTGGGTATTTTGACAATTGGTATATCATTCCGGGATTACTACTACTTGCAGCCATCGTGGGCATATTTGCAGGTACATACGCAGCGGGGTATTTATCATCCATTAAAATTATCAGCGTACTTAAATCAAAGATATTATCCGGGAAGAAAAACAGCTGGTTTAGAAACGGGTTGGTAATCTTTCAATTTAGTATATCCATCTTTTTATTTATCAGCACACTCTTTGTTTTTCAGCAATTACGATTTATTCAATCTAAAGATCTGGGGTATAACAAAGAGCATGTTCTTGTGGTGGAACGTGGCACCAACCTTGGATCTCATTATGAAAGCTTTAAGCACGATTTGAAGCAATATCCTGAAATTGTCGAAATAGGCCGTGCAAGATCCCTGCCGGGAACCGACTTTAATGGTTTTCCATGTTCCTCTGTAGGAGAAAACCCCGATCAATTTGTTTTTCGTATGACTAGCGGCGGTTATGATCTTGATGAAGTAATGGGCCTTGAGATGGTAAAAGGAAGATTTTTCGACGAAACCCATCCCGGTGATAGTTTATCTATTATTGTAAATGAAGCTGCAGTAAAAGCCATGAATTATAAGGATCCCATAGGGAAGCAACTTCAAACCAGTATGGGTGGCATTACCAGCTGGTCGATTATTGGTGTTGTAAAAGACTTTAACTTCCGCTCCTTACATCAGGAAATTAAGCCTCTGGTTTTTATTCATCCTTCACATGGTTACAACAATTATATAGCTATTCGTTACAGGGCCGGCCAGGAACATCGTGTTGTACGAAACGTAAAAACGAAGTGGACCGAATTGGTGCCCAATCAACCTTTCATGTATTATCACATGGATGTACATCATAAAGATATGCACAAACAGGATTTCCGTACAGGTAAAATCTTTGGAATCTTTTCGGTGCTTGCTATATTCATTGCCTGCCTGGGATTGTATGGTTTAGCAGCGTTCATTACCGAACAAAGAACTAAAGAGCTTGGTATTCGGAAGGCATTGGGAGCCAAAATATCGCAACTTGTAGGACTTTTAATTAAGCAATTCTCTATTTGGGTTTTACTGGCTAACTTAATAGCCTGGCCCTTTGCTTATCTTTTCATAAAAAACTGGCTTACGAATTTCGCCTATCAAATAGATATAACTGTATGGAATTTCATATTTGGCGCTTGTATTGCCCTGTTCATAGCCATCCTTACAGTAAGCTATCAATCATTTAGTTCGGCAAGAAAAAACCCTGTAGATACTTTACGTTACGAATAAACATGGCATTCGTATCTGCAGCACAGGGGAAGCATATAAATGCTTCCCCTGTTTTTTTATGCCGTACTATTTAACACAGGATCTTTGAGTATTCTTTTCGAGCCCAAATAAAAACAGAGCGCACTTACAGCCATAAAAATGTGACTGATATCATAATGATTAAACCACTTACTAATGCCCCATTCGTTCATATAAATCAAAGCCGATATGCCAGAGAAGCCAACTGCAATGAGAAATAATTTGCTACCCTGACTCTTCCTTTTGTAATAAACCAGAATGTTAAAGCCGGTAACAATAACGAGAAGTCCGTATGCTGAATGAACTTCTACAAAGAAAAAATTAAGGCTTACAAATGTAATTAGCATAAAGGTAATCAACTCGATAATATTTAACCAGGCAAAAAAACGCCCGGTGGAAGGTCTTATAAGCGGTCTTGCGTACTCGATAGCTGCCCTTTCAACCATAGCTATAGAGACCATACTTGTAAGCCAACCTGGAAGCTTCCAGTAAAAATTAAACAAATAGAAGAAACCATGTCCCATAAGACCGCCAATAGCTGTGGCGATTCCCATACTCAGAAAATAATAACGTAAATACAAATGAACCTTATTTCGAACGCTAAGCCTGGAGAGCTGTACAAAAGCATAAAAACAAACCAAAGAAACAAATAAGTCGGTGGCAGTGGTAACGGGTTCATTAATTCTAAGTGCGCCAATAAAAATATCCGGTTGTTCAAAGGCCATAAATCATGATAGGTTTAGTTACAAAATTATGAGTTCTGCCAATTTTTCCAAGGTTTTTTGGATATAACAAAAAAATGAATTTCTGCTTGAAATTTTAACCCTGTCAAACTAAGATATTTACTATCTTCGCATATAAACCAACAATCATTTGCCTATGTTTTCCATTCAACGGATAGCATCATTTCTAATAATCATCACATTAAGTATTTTTATCATTGATAAACTGCAGTTTATACTTGTTCCGATAACGTTCGCTATTCTCTTAACACTCATGGTACTCCCTATCAGCGCATTTGTTGAACGCTTCCTAAAAAGGCGTGGCTTGGCTATTTTAGTTACTTTCATTATTGTTCTAATCCCAATCGTGGCCATCCTGGGTTTTTTTTCGATACAGCTGGTAAACATATTTGAGCAAATGCCCAATATTGCAGCCAAAATAAAAGATGGTGTAAATGAAATATTTGAATGGGTCAACCAGCAGTGGGGATTCTCAAAAGCTGAAAGTCAGTTGTGGTTAGGGAATAATATATCAAAAATAATTGATGCACCCATCACTTTTTTCAGAAAGGGAATTTCATCTTCTACCACCGTGGTGTTTAACATTTTCCTGGCACTGCTTTCACTTTTCTTCCTGCTTTGGTATCGGAGTGGGATCCAAAATTTTATCCTGATGCAATTCAAAACTGAGATAAGAGACGAAATCACAAGCCTCATCCGGGATATCAAAATTACAGTCCAGCATTACCTATATGGATTGTTCCTTGTAATTCTAATACTGGCTGTTTTAAACTCAACCGGTTTATGGCTTATAGGAATAAAATTTCCCATCCTATGGGGATCGCTTGCTGCACTTTTAGCCATAATACCCTATGTGGGAACTACCCTGGGTGGTATTTTACCTTTCATTTATTCCATTGCAACAGCGGATTATTGGTGGCAGCCAATTGCAGTCATTTTACTCTACATAGGAATTCAAAATATAGAAGGCTATTTCATCACCCCAAATGTGGTAGGCTCAGGAATAAAAATAAATCCTTTCGTAGCCATTCTATCGATTATTATTGGAGGAACACTTTGGGGCATATCGGGGGTTATTCTTGCACTACCCATTGTGGCTATCATAAAACTGGTCTTCGATCATGTTGATATGTTCAAACCGGTAGGCTTATTAATGAGTGATGATTTACATCAAAAACCCGATGATTTCCTCATTAAATATGACAATGACAAATACCGGTTAACCAACATGTTTAAAAGAAACAAGGAATAATCCTATTTTTTATAAAGATACCGTTTGATTTTATGGGTTGCTGTCTTCGTAAAGGGAGTTGGATAGGCAACTACACGCTGAACCCGGGCATATCTAGCAACCTGTGAATTAACATAGACACGCAATTCTTCCGCTAACTCATCTGTTTTTTTATCAATGACATGAGTTACTTCCTCTTTAAAATCCTGGTATTTTTTCTCCAATTCCTCTTTATTAAAATGAACCATCGCCACAAGCTTTCCTTTCTCTTCTACCACAATCGATTCCAGCACATAGCTAAAGTTATTAATGACTGTTTCAATCTCTTCCGGATAGATATTCTCTCCATTCGATCCAATTATCATATTTTTCAGGCGCCCTCGAATATACAGGTTGTTATTTTTATCAAAAACACCTAAATCTCCTGTTTTAAACCAGCCATCTTCAGTTATCACCTCGTTTGTTAATTCCGGTTCTTTGTAATATCCTTTCATCACACTGGGCCCTTTTGCCCAGATCTCGCCTTCTCCAGTTACCGTATCGGGCTCATTTATTCTAATTACGGTCTGATTAACGACAGGCCCGGTACTTTGCAGCCGCGTATTCTTTGGATTTGCTCCCGCAAGCAAGGGTGCTGTTTCTGTTAAACCATAGCCTATGGCATATGGAAATCGAGCTTCCCGAAGAAATTTCTCTACGTATTTATCCAGCTTTGAACCTCCAATTCCAAAAAACTTCAATTCTCCACCAAAGGTGTCCATCAGCTTTTTACCTGCTACGCGATTCAATAACTTCCTAAAAGCAGGGATAGCATATACCAGTCTCATCAATGAAGACTTTTGGAAGGTAGGTAGCACCTTATTTCTGTATATCTTTTCAATAATAAGTGGAACCGATAAAACAAGCGTTGGTTTCACTTTTTTCAAAGCCGGCAACAACACCTGGGGTGTTGGGGCTTTTTTAAGATAGTAAACACAAGAACCATTAAGCATGGGTAAAATAAGTCCAAGTGTATTTTCATAAGTATGTGATAAGGGAAGGATTGAAAGAAAACGATCGTTGCAATCCACCTCCTGTACAATTCCTCCTGCAATAGCGTTAGATACAATATTCTTATGGCTAAGCATGACTCCTTTTGAGCGTCCTGTTGTACCTGATGTATAAATTATGGCAGCCAAATCATCCTCATTTACATAGTATGTGCCCTTTGGCTGTTGTTTCGGGTTATATTTTATTTCTGATGTGATTCCGGTGAAATCTTCGACAGAAATCACCTCATTCAATGAATCGATTTTCAATTCGCTTACTTTATTCCTTAAACCTTCTGAAACATAGAGTAACTTTGATTCGGAATGTTCCAAAACATTCTTGATCTCGGCTGCGGAAAAATCGGGCAGCATGGGTACTACAACTGCTCCCATAAAGGTAACCGCATAATAAATGACTCCCCAATTGGGCATATTTTGACTCAGAAGGGCAACTCTATCACCCGGCTGTATGCCTTGAGATTCTAATTGCGCAATAACTGCCTTAATATCAGCATCTAATTGCTTGTAAGTTTTTGCCTCCTCCCCCACAAATGTTAGGGCATCACGATCTCCACACTTTTTAAGTGTTTCGGCAAACTTCATTGGCAAGGTTAACATAATCTTATCTAATTCGTTCCTAATAATTAACAGTACAATACTACGAAAAAAAAGTTGCGGAAAAATACTGTTTTTTTACTAACAAAAGGGTATAGACAGGTAATGATCGAATAACTACCTCATCTATTGAACAATATAGATGTTTATATTTTTTGAAAAAAAACTTAATTTTCGTTAAAAAAATATCTCCTCCATTTCAGGGAAGAGATATTTTTAAAGCGAATTGTAAAGAACGTTTATTTGA
>CAYVSF010000072.1:0-9451 GCA_964453775.1 uncultured Bacteroidales bacterium | reverse complement strand
TAAAAAACAATAAGATAAAAACAGGCCCCAAAACATATTTTGAGACCTGAACTATTTTTATTGATGCGCTCTTTATTTGCTTAACACTTTAAATTCCACCCTTCTGTTTTTGCTTCGGCCCTCCTCTGTATTATTATCAGCAACCGGTTGGGTAAACGAATAGCCTTTATATTCCAGTCGTTTTTTATCTATTCCTTTCGATATAAGATATTCAACCACAGATTTGGCTCTTGCTTCGGAGAGTCGTAAGTTTGCTCTGTAGCCACCAACATTATCAGTATGTCCCGATATTTCCAGTCGAATAGAAGGATTATCCTTTAACAGGCGAACCACTCTTTCCAGCTCTTCATAAGACTCTGATTTCAGCGAGGAACTATTGGTCTCGAAGAAAATGTTATTCAAAATCATTTTAGAACCCACTTCAACTTTGTCCAGTTTAAAATCGTGTTGAATTTGGCCGTCTTCTACCTTTTTCTCTGAAAGATAGAGCATTTTCACATAAAACAAGTAATCTTTGGCCGTTAATTCCACCCCATAATCTTTCTGCTCGGGTAATTTAATTTTATAACTTCCATCCCCATCTGAAATCGCAGTGGCGATTATTTTACTCTCATCCGTATCTATGACTTCAATCTTTGCAATGACAGGCTCTTCCGATTTCGAATCGCGTACTTTACCTATTAAATATATCGCAGTATCTACCTCAACGCCCGATGGCATCTTGTAAAACATTTCATAATCAGGATGTTCGCTCCAAGCTAGCAGTTTATTCTCATTATCAAGGAGCAACTCTTTCTCTTCTCCCAGGAAGAACACCCTGAAAATATCTTTTCCCCCAATACCATTGTCTCTTGTTGAGGAGAAATAGGCCTCTTTTTCATTCTCAAAAGGACGGTAAAAAATATCATCAGCCGGGGTATTCACGGGATATCCAATATTTACAGGATCCTTCCAGTTTCCCTCGCCATCACGCTCAGAAACAAAAATGTCATATCCACCCATGCTGTTATGACCCTCTGAACTAAAATAAAGCTTCATCCCTTCCGGATCCAGATAGACACCTTCCTCATCATAGCGGGTATTAATAACCGATCCTAAATTCCGGGGTTCGGTCCACTTTCCTTTGGGACTCTTCGTACTGAAATAAATATCTTTACCCCCCAGGCCTCCTTCGCGCTCAGAAATAAAATAAGCATCACGACCATCGCTGCTAATGGTAAAAGACGTCTCCATGTCTTTGCTTAATAACTTTCCAGGTGGTTTCTTTAAGCTCCTCCATTTTCCTTTTTTATACTCGCTTACTAAAATATCCCCATCATCACCATCATAGATATAAATATGCTTTCCATCATCAGAAAAAGCCAAAACAGATTGATTGCTTTTTTCGTTAAGCTTTTTGCCCACCGGCTTTGCTAATTTCCACAACTCACCAGCTCTTTCTGCTACCAGGATCTCTTCGTAATACTTATTATCAAGTTCAAATTTCTCTTTATTCTTCTCGGTTGGACGCCGTGAAGTAAAATAGAGCAATTCTCCATCAGGGTGTAGGACAGGATTGTAATCATCATACTCGGAATTGATCCGTCCTCCCATATTTTCAATCACTACCCGCACAGGCTCCATAACAATACGTTTCCCATTTCTACACTCACCAATTAATTTATCAATATTAATTCTTAAATCCTCTTTTTCTTTGCTACTTAATTCTTCGTAAAAGGACCTGTAATACTCAATGGCCTTATCAAAACGAGTATTCAGGTGATATGCCCTGGCCAGCATATATAAAATATCTGAAGCAACTTCAGCTTCCGACAAATAAGCCTTCTCCAGGAAATCAACTGCTTTATAAAACTGGTTGGTTCCAAGCATGGATACACCAATTTTATAGTTTAGTGCAGCATTGTTATTATTGTATTTATAAGCACGCAAATAATGATCCAGTGCTTTGGCATAGGTGCCAATGCCTTCCTCAAAATAATCGTCCCCTGCCTTCACATCTTTCCAGGCTTCTCTAAATCCCACCTTTTTCACCTTAAAATCCTTTCTTCGGATTTTCACATCCTCCTGCGCATACGAAGAACCTAAAATCAGAAAAAATATAAATAGAAAGGAAAAAATACGCTTCATAGCTTTCATTGTTTAAATTAAAAATAACTCCCCGCTATTCTTCAACCTCCTCGCATTCCGTTAAGTAATCATCGGCTTGCTCAATGCCAAGTTTCTTTGCTTTTCTCCAATCCATGCAAGCGCCTTCAAAATTTCCAAGATATTCTTTGGCATACCCTCTATTCAGGTAGGCTTTTGCAAAGTCCTGATTAATCTCCAAACACTTATCGAAGGCCTGAACAGCTCCAATATAATTTTCCTGTCGGGCTTTGGTCAATCCCAGGTTATTCCACGCAGAAGCATAGCTTTTGTTGATATCCAGGGCTTTTTCAAAATCGATCTGGGCTTTTTCAAAATTTTCTAACAAATAATAGGAGCTACCTCTGTTGTTATAGGCGATATAAAAATCATCATCCAATTCAATAGCTTTTGTATAATCAGCAATTCCACCTTTAAAATCTCCAATTCTGATTTTACACGATCCCATATTATCGTAAGCCATAGCCAAATCGGGCATGAATCCTATCGTTTGCTCATAATCATGTATGGCCCCTTTATAGTCGCCCATTTGCATCTTTGTACTTGCCCTTTCGTGATAAGCCAGGGCAAAATCGAAACGCTTATCGATAGCCAAACTAAAATCGATCAACGCGCTTGAATAGTCCTCTTCCATAAAATTGGCCAGACCCCTAAAATAATAGATTTCGGCCGGTTTAAAACCTTTTTGTGCAGCGCGCGTAAAATTCTGCACTGCTCCTGCTGCACTGTCAGCCAAAAAGAACAAATATCCTTTAATGTAGTAAGCCTCTCCGTATTCAGCATCTCGTTCAACAGCCTGTTCTGCAAGTTCCAGTGCCTGTTCGTAAAATTCATCCAATATAAGCAATTTTGCCTTCTCCAGATAAGGTAATGCAAACTCAGGAGCCATAAAAAGAGCCCCTTCAAAACGGCTCTCGGCCAACCTCGGCTGTCCCCCCTCAAGGGCTATAACCCCTTCATTAAAAGCAAGCTTTGCCTTAACCAGCTCTTTATTCTCTTTTTGAGCCAACAGTACCCCAGGAAGCAAATAGGACATAAGAACTAAAATCACATATTTTTTCATAGGATATTAGGTTTTATTGCTGATGCATCTCTCAACAATTCAAAGATAAGGATATAAATTAAAATCCAAGCCTCTAGAAATGTTTTACAAGCATCGATTAAAAATAAGAAAAAATCCGGGCATAATCATTGTCGGCTTGTAACAATATGATATTTTCAAAAAAAAATTGTATATTTCACAGAAATTAGTTCTTGTGGGATGAGTCGTACCGGAAAATTAGTAAATCTAAGCTATCTTAAAGAAATTAGTAATGGAAACGAAGAGTTTATCGCAGAGATGATTGATATGCTCTTAATGCATCTTCCGGAATATCAAAATAGCTTACAATCTTTATACGAAAAGAAAGAATATCAGCGTCTGGGAAAACTTGCACATAAAATAAAATCGGCGCTCATCATGATTGGAATGGAAAAAGAAGCAGAGGAGATGAAGGCATTTGAGGAGATGGCAAAAGAAGAAAAAAATATCGGTACATATCCGAAAATTATTGCTAAATTTGTTAAAGAAAGTGATCTGGCTTTAAATGAGCTAAGAGCCATAAAAGAGACTACGAATCTGAATTACTAACTTAAAACAACGCTATATGTTAAAACACGAATCGAACAAGGGCATTGAAATATTATCGTTCGACAATGTGAACAAACTCAACATTCTTATTGCACAATCTCTGAAAGAAGAAGTAGCACAATTTCTTACCAAACCCAATACAAAACTTATTCTCGACATGGATGGTATTGAATATGTTGATAGTTCAGGATTTGGTGCCTTACTTAGCATTTTAAGAAATGCGAAGAATAACGATAGTCAGTTCAAGTTATGTAATATCTCCGATGACGTTATGGAACTTATAAGACTCCTTCAACTTCATAACGTTTTTGATATTTGCAATTCTCTGGACGAAGGCATAAAAGATTTCGAGTAAATATTTCGCAAAAAAATAAAAACGGCTGGTTTCTCCAGCCGTTTTTTATTTTAGCTTATCCTATTAAATATTAGAAAACTCCAGACCGGATGAACCTAAGTCTACACGTATAGGTTTGTCCTTATCGATACTATTGGCAAGAATCGCTTTCGATAGTGTGTTTACAAGGTGCTTTTGCAATACTCTTTTAACCGGTCTTGCTCCATATTGGGGATCATAACCTGCCTCGCTTAGCCAGTCTGTAGCTTTTTCTGTCATCTCAATTTCGATTCGTTGTTCTGCCAACATCTTCCGGATTAGATTAAACTGCATTTTTACAATTTCTTTCACCTGATCTCTTGATAAGGGTGTAAACATTACGATCTCATCAACGCGGTTCAGAAATTCGGGTCGTATAGACTTCTTTAGCAATTGCACTACCTCTGATTTTGTTTCCTCCATCAAATGCTCCCATTGTTCCTCTTTACTATTCATCAGCTTTTCCTGTATAATAAGAGAACCTACATTGGAGGTCATGATCACAATTGTATTTTTAAAATTAACCATTCTTCCTTTGTTATCGGTTAACCTTCCATCATCTAGCAACTGCAATAAAATATTAAAAACATCCGGATGGGCTTTTTCAATCTCATCCAACAAAATAACAGAATAGGGTTTCCTTCTTACTGCTTCAGTAAGCTGGCCGCCTTCGTCGTATCCCACATACCCGGGAGGTGCTCCGACAAGTCTGCTTACAGAGTGCCTTTCCTGATACTCCGACATATCGATTCGTGTCATCATATTGTCATCGTTAAAAAGATATTCTGCAAGCGCTTTGGCCAATTCTGTTTTACCTACACCGGTTGTTCCCATGAAAATAAAAGAACCAATCGGCCTCTTAGAATCCTGCATACCGGCCCTACTTCGTCTTACTGCATCCGAAACCGCTTCTATGGCCTCATCCTGCCCAACAACTCGCTTATGCAACTCCTCTTCCAGCCGCAACAGCTTTTCTCTTTCGCTTTGCAACATTTTACTCACAGGAATACCTGTCCATTTGGCCACAATATCTGCAATATCTTCCTCATCAATCTCTTCTTTGATCATGGGATCGTCTTTCTGCAAATCACGCAGTTTTTGCTGCAGACTTTTTACATGCTCTTCCGCATCCTTCATTTTTCCGTAGCGCAATTCTGCAACCTTTCCATAATCGCCATTCCTTTCGGCCTGCTCTGCCTTGTATTTGGCCTGCTCAATTACTTCTTTATTCTTCTGAATATCATCAATAACATCTTTTTCTGATTTCCACTTGGCCTTGTATTTATCGCGCTCTTCACTCAAATTGGCAATCTGCTTTTTTAGCGTTTCCAGCTTCTGCTTATCGCCCTCGCGTTTGATAGCTTCCCGTTCTATTTCCAACTGCTTGATCTTACGATCCAATTCATCAACACTCTCTGGCACAGAATTCATTTCCAGCCTTAGACGTGATGCTGCCTCATCAATAAGATCAATGGCCTTGTCCGGCAAAAACCGATCGGTAATATACCTTTGGGAAAGTTCAACAGAAGCTATTATGGCATTGTCCTGAATATGCACCTTGTGGTGATTTTCATAACGCTCCTTCAGTCCTCTCAAGATACTTATCGAACTCATTTGGTCGGGTTCATTCACCATTACTTTCTGGAAGCGTCGCTCCAGTGCTTTATCTTTTTCAAAGAATTTCTGATATTCATTCAGGGTAGTTGCACCAATAGCCCTTAACTCGCCTCTTGCCAGGGCCGGTTTAAGGATATTGGCTGCATCCATAGCACCTTCACTTTTGCCGGCTCCAACCAGCGTATGTATCTCGTCAATAAACAAGACAATATTTCCCTGTGCTTCAACAACTTCTCGAACAACCGATTTCAAACGCTCTTCAAATTCCCCTTTATACTTCGCTCCTGCAACCAGGGCTCCCATATCCAATGCAAAAATCCGTTTTTCTTTCAGATTTTCCGGCACATCACCATTCAGTATACGATGAGCGATTCCCTCTGCAATTGCTGTCTTCCCAACTCCGGGATCACCAATAAGAATGGGGTTGTTCTTTGTTCTACGGGATAAAATCTGCAAGACCCTTCTAATTTCCTCATCTCTTCCAATAACCGGGTCCAATTTCCCTTTTCGCGCCTGGTCGATTAAGTCAATCGCAAAGCGATTTAGAGAATTGAAGGTGTCTTCAGCAGTCTGACTGTCCACTTTGGCGCCTTTTCGAAGTTCTTCAATGGCTTTCGTTAAATTCGATTCGCTAATGCCATTATCCTTCATCAATTGCGCTGCATTATCCTTCGATTGAATCATTCCCAGCAGTAGATGCTCAACAGAAACATACTGATCTCCCATCTTTTTTGCATGCTCAAGCGCCTTCTGCAGACTGCTATTTGCATCTTTCGATAAATAAGGTTCTCCACCGCTTACTTTTGGATAGGATTCAACAATACTTTCCAGAACCTGGCGGAACTGACCAAGATCTATCCCTAACTTACTGAACAGAAAATTCGTGATATTTTCACTTTCAGTAATAACAGCCTTCAATAAATGACCATTTTCAACCATTTGCTGCTGATTGCCCTGGGCAATAGTTACAGCCTGTTGAATCGCTTCCTGTGCTTTTATGGTAAAATTATCAAATTTCATATCTCTTTTGTCTCCTTCTTTTAAATTATATATGCTAAAGACGAAACGATTATCTTCTTTTGCCAATCAAAGGTGATCAAATAAAAGGCCATGCTATTCACTCTAAAAAAACAAGACAAATTGACGCTATTCCCCCGGTAAATGCAGACACATTGACACTTAAATACTAAAAGAGAATTTAAAAACCCCTTAAGTTATCAGGATTTGCAAAAAAATAAAGAAAGAAGTATTTTTAAGCTGTAGTAAAGACAGGATAATTTTACGGGCATAAAATACCAAATACCTGATATAAGCAAAACAGGTATCAAAAAAAACGATTCTATAATGAAGCGATTGATAGTACTCCTGATAGCCTCTCTTAGCTTTTTACCATCATGTATCACCTTAAAGCGACTGGATTATCGAAAAGGCATGCACACGAATGTATGCAAGACCTTAAAAGACGATGTTTTATTGTACAGTATTTTTGTAGACAGCAAATACACCAGTCCATGGACAGAATTTGACATTCGAAGCACACTGGATTCTATCAATGTAACTGCGAACTGGTTGGAGCAAAAAGCAAGAGGGAACAATATTGAACTCAATATCATCACCGACTACTATATTGGAGAGGAATATTCTACCATTCGTAAGAACCTGCCATACGAATCCGTGGAATTATCGATAAGAGAACCCAATCTACATAAAGGAATAGCTGCTGTTAACAAATGGTCTGATAATATTGCAAGGAGAGCTGGTGATTCATTCCAAATTCCGGAAAAAGACGGTATCCCGGAAATCAGAAAACCAAAAAACAAGGAACGGCTCATTGCTTTTCTTCGCGATGAGTACAATGTGGAAAGTGTTGCATTGTTGATTTTTGTAAATAATTATTACAAAAATGATATTTCTATTCCGGTAAATACCATGCACACAAAAGATGTGGAATTCTCCATTGTCAGTTACAAGTATCCATCAGAAATTGCCCACAATTTTTTACATTTATTTGGAGCCGCCGATTTATATGCCACCATTTACAAAAGGCATGAAAAAAATATTGCCCTGGCTCAGCAGGAGTTTCCTAATGATATTATGCAGGAACCCTATGGCAAGAATATCAACAACCTGGAAGTAGGATCATTTACAAAATATTTAATCGGTTGGTCTGATGAAATTCCAAAGAACTATGAGCCATTATTTTACGATAAAATGATCTTTACAAAATAGTAGGTACAAATTCTCATAATCCTTAGGAGTCCCTAAAATCATCACAGGACAGTAAGTAGAATCTGCGGATTATTATTACATTTAGGCAAAAAGAAGAAAAGTTTATGGCAAAAATAGCTTGGAAACCGGGAACAATGGTCTATCCAATTCCTGCGGCAATGGTGAGTTGTGGAGCATCACCTGAAGACTTTAACATCATCACAATAGCATGGACAGGAACTGTAAATTCAGATCCGCCCATGTGTTATATTTCCATACGGAAATCGAGGCACTCCTATGCTATTGTTGAAAAGTATGGGGAATTTGTGATCAACATTACGAATAAAGAGCTGGCTTTTGCTACAGATTGGTGTGGTGTTCGATCGGGAAAAGACTACGACAAATTTAAGGAAATGAAATTAACTCCCGAACCTGGTCAGATAGTTAAAGCTCCATTAATTAGGGAATCACCCTTAAATATAGAATGTAAAGTCAAACAGATTATTCCTCTGGGTTCCCATGATATGTTTCTTTCAGAGGTTGTAGCCATCAATGCCGATGAAAAATACTTCGAAGAAGAGCGTGGTAAATTTCATCTCAATCATTCGGAACCTTTAGCCTACAGCCATGGAAGCTATTTTACACTGGGCGATAAAATTGGTAAATTTGGATTTTCGGTACAGAAAAAAAGAAAGAAGAAAAAGAAGTAAAAGAGATGGTAAAGGGGAGATCATTGCGTTTTGCGGTACTCGTGCTACTCACAAGCCTGAACATGCAGGGTCTTGCCCAGGACCGGCTTACCCAAACTGTTCGGGGACAGGTGATTGACAAGGAAACACAAATTCCTCTGCCAGGGGTAAATATAATTTTATTGGGTGAAGATAGAACAAAAGGTACCATATCGGATGAACAGGGATATTTCACGTTAAAAGAAATTCCAGTGGGCAGACAATCTTTTCAAATCAGTTTTATTGGCTACCAAACAACAGTTCTTGAAAATATCATCGTTAGTTCGGCCAAAGAGAGCTATTTACACATTGAACTGGAAGAAAAAATAACAAACCTGGAGGAGGTTGTTGTAAAAGCAGACATTAGAAAAGATGTCCCGATAAATAAGATGGCCATGATCAGTGCCCGGTCTTTTACGCTCGAAGAAGCCAGAAGGTACCCCGGGAGCTATGGTGATCCGGCACGGATGGCCGCTAATTTTGCCGGCGTACTTTCTGCCCGGGATAACCGGAACGATGTTATTATTCGTGGTAACAGTTCCTCCGGGCTTTTATGGCAACTGGATGACATTGAAATTCCAAATCCCAACCATTTCGCGGCATCCGGTACTTCCGGCGGCCCCATTACCATTCTCAATAGCAACCTGCTTACCAACTCCGACTTTTTAACGGGTGCTTTTCCGGCTGAATATGGAAATGCCATTGCGGGAGTATTTGACCTGAAAATGCGCAGTGGAAATAATTATAAGC
>CAYVSF010000071.1:0-9583 GCA_964453775.1 uncultured Bacteroidales bacterium | reverse complement strand
AAAAATGTCGCTTCTTAGACGCTGGATTGGGGGGGCAGCTTACTCCGGCATATGCACTCCTTAATTGAGAATTCAAATTCCTTTTGTTTTTGTTTTATATTTACTTTTTGTATATTAGTCTGTAAAAACTTCAAAGTTTTTTCTTCAAGTCTGTTTGCAAGAGAAATAAAATCAAATTTCAAAATTTTTGCAAGTTTGATGTAAGCTTCCCTATATTTCGGACCATTCAAAATTAGAGTTTTTAATTTAATTGTTCGCACATTTCAAGTGGTGTTTTATTCCCTAATGATTCATGTGGCCTGTTCTTATTGTAGTCATCCTTCCATAGTGCTACTTCGTGTCTGACTTCCTTGATAGTTCTAAATACATAAGCATTGAGTAGCTCATTCCTCATTGAGCCGTTTAAGCGTTCGATATATCCATTCTGCATGGGTTTTCCGGGCTGAATAAATACCAATTCGATGTTGTTTGTCTTGCACCAGTTATCCAGTTTGTTAGAAATAAATTCCGGACCGTTATCCACGCGAAGCATCGAAGGTTTTCCGCGCATTCGAATAAGCTTCTCCATTGTTCTTATAACGCGCATAGAGGGAATGGAAGTGTCTACCTCTACATCCAGCACTTCGCGGTTATAATCGTCTATTACGTTAAGTAATCTGTACCTTCGGCCATCCCAAAGGCTATCGGACATAAAATCCAGTGACCAAACCTGGTTGCTATGCGAGGGCTGAAACAATGCCTGCTTGACCCTGGCCGGAAGTCTTTTCTTTGCTCTGCGTCGGATATTTAATTTCATTGAAGTATAAACTCTGTAAACACGTTTGTGATTCCAAGCATAGCCTTTACGGCGTATTCGATGATAGCATTTCCAAAACCCAATGGCAGGGTGTCTTTCAACTAAAGCGCTTAATTCTTCGATAATCAATTGATCATCCCTGGGTTTGGACTTGTATTGATAGGTAGCCCTGGACAGGTGTACTGCCCCACAGGCCTGACGTTGGCTTAAACTGTGCGTGTGGATTAAGAAATCTGCTGCTTCTTTTCGCTCATCAGGCCCTAAAGCTTTTTTTCGATCAAGTCTTTTAATGCATGGTTTTCCAAACTCTTTTCGGCATACATTTTCTTAAGCTTTGCATTTTCAGCCTCCAGTTCTTTCAGACGCTTTACCTCCCTTACTTCCAAGCCACCGTATTTGGCTTTCCAATTATACAATGTGGCCTGGCTGATGCCATGCTCCCGGCAGATGTCTGAGGCGGAAATACCTGACTCGTGTTGCTTGATAATCTTTACAATCCCGGTTTCTGTGAATCTTGATTTTTTCATAACTGCATTTAACCGTTTAAAATTAATACTATTTTAAGACTGACGCGCCCAAAGGGCTTGTCAAACTCTAATTTTAAATGGCCGAATTTCGGGGAAGGTTACATCCCAAATATATAGTAATGATTATTATGAATATTTAAATTATAAAAAATGCTACCTTTAATATCAAAAGGAAAAATTTTTGAGATTAATACCTCCCCATTTTCAGAAATTTTAAGAACATATCCTTTAGAGTTGTTTTCTTGGATGACTCTGCCAACCAAAACTATGTTTTTATCAGCGTCCTCTTTTACATCATAAATAGTCTGTAAATAAGGCTTTGAAATGGTTTTTTGAAATGTGTGCTGGGCTGACCCGGCAAAAGATACCAAATTTATGATTAATATGGCTAAAACAACTTGTTTTTTCATCTTCATATTTTAATTTGATTTAAAATTATCTTGCATTATTTGATTAAATTAAAATATTTTCTACATTTGTTCGGTACAAAAGTTCAAATACATGCAATTTACAAACAATTCTTTCCGCTATTATTTTTATTACTGCACTATATGCAAGGGCGGGAAGTATGCTTATTGATAAACAAAACTATTACAAAAATATACACCCGCCCCAAAAAGGCGGGTTTTTTTATATAAAATTTCTATTAAATTTTATTCAACACAACAAAAAAGATAGAATTAATTAACTGAATATAAACGACCTAACATGTTAAGAACACAAAAATATTACTTCTATTTCTATTACTTCTTTTCGAAAAAGGGGGGTTGAGATGGTATGTCTTATTTTTTGTTAAAGTCTGTCCCGGCCCCCTAAAGCCGGGATTTTTTTTGCGCTAACTCAAACTAAAATGATAAAATTATGATTCCTATTAAAACTGCCAAACGTTTAAAGCATGTAAAGGAGTACTACTTCTCGAAAAAAATGCGGGAAGTGGCAGCACTGGAAAAAAAGGGGATTAAGATTATTAACCTGGGTATTGGCAACCCGGATCTTCCTCCATCCCAGGCAACTATTGATGCCCTCATTCAATCTGCCGGAAAGCCACAAAACCATGGTTATCAAAATCATTCCGGTATTGTAAAGCTACGTAAAGCCTATGCCCAATGGTACCAAAATTTCTTTGATGTCAGGATTGATCCGGGAAAAGAGCTGTTGCCACTGATGGGATCGAAGGAAGGGATTTTCAACATATCCCTGGCCTTTTTAAATCCTGGAGACAGTGTATTGGTGCCGGACCCGGGTTATCCAAGCTACCGGGTTGCAGCTGAATTTTGCAATGCCAGGGTTATCCCTTATAACCTAAATGCAGAGAACCGTTGGCATCCAGAATGGGAAGAGCTGAGAGAACTGGCAAAATTACATCAACCCAAAATCATTTGGATAAATTATCCTCATATGCCAACAGGAACAGCCGCTTCTACCAAAGTTTTTCAAAAATTCATCCGCTTAGCTTTAGACCAGCAGATAATGCTGGTAAACGATAACCCCTATAGTTTTATCCTTAATGATGATCCTCAAAGCATCTTTCAGGTAAAAGGAGCGAAATCCTGTGCGCTTGAATTAAACACGCTTAGCAAATCGCATAATATGGCAGGTTGGAGAATGGGCATGGTTACCGGTCATAATGCATTTATTGATGCCATACGACAGGTAAAAAGCAACATCGATTCAGGAATGTTTCTTCCTGTGCAGGAAGCCGCTGTAAAAGCACTTGAAAGCCCTGAAGAATGGTATGCCAGGATAAATGAAATCTACCATGAAAGAAGGGCTTACGTTTTTCAATTGCTCAACCTTCTCAGGTGCAACTTTACTTCCAATCAAAGGGGAATGTTTGTCTGGGCTGAAATACCAAAATTCCATGAAAGTTCGGAGCAATTTTGCGATAAATTGTTAAGGGAAGCTGGAATTTTTCTGGCCCCCGGAAGCATTTTCGGGAATAATGGCGAAAATTATGTACGCATTTCCCTATGCCAGGACAAAACAATCATTAATGAAGCCATCAATCGTGTTTATAACCTCTTTTAAACTAACAAAAATGAAAATTGGAATATCAGGTCTCGGACTAATCGGAGGCTCCATAGCACTACAACTGAAAAAGGCAAATCCGGAATGCACAATCATGGGATATGATACATCAAAGCAACATCAAAAAAAGGCCTGCGAAGCGGGTCTGGTGGATCAACTCCTTAATCATAAGGATGAACTGCTGGAAGCAGATCTTATCATTCTTGCCATGCCGGTAAATGCTATTTTAAAAATGCTGCCCTACTATCTAGATCGCATATCAAACCAGGTGATTACAGATACCGGTTCGTTGAAGCACGAGCTATGTGAAGCCGTTGCAAACCATCCCAGGCGCAAAAACTACGTAGCTGGGCATCCAATGGCCGGAACCGAACATAGTGGCCCGGATGCTGCAAAATCAGATCTGTACCGGGACAGGTATTGGATTCTAAGTGAGGTGGACAAATCAGGAGAAAGCGCCCTGGAAGGAATGATAAAAATCATCTCATTATTAAAAGCCCATATACTTTATATAGACCCCGTAAAGCATGACGAGCAAATGGCCTACCTTTCTCATCTTTCGCATTTAAGTTCATTTGCACTTGCAACAACCATAAATAAAGCAGAAAAGAATGGGAACGGGCATATCTCTCATTTGGCAGGAGGTGGATTGTATTCAACGATCCGACTGGCCAATTCAAGCTCATCCATGTGGACCCCCATTTTTAATATGAATTCAAACAACATGATAAACTGTATCGACAACTTTATCGATAATCTGAATACTCTGAAAGACCAAATCAAAAACAGGGATCATGATGCACTGACTCAACAAATCAAGAAGGCTAATAAAATTTACGGGAAAATTTACAACGAAAAAAATCAGAAATAAAACAATAAAACAATAAAACAATTCAACATGAAAACTATAACAAGGGAAAAAACAGCATCAAAACAAGG
The DNA here is from genome assembly GCA_964453775.1 of uncultured Bacteroidales bacterium. Classification (GTDB taxonomy): domain Bacteria; phylum Bacteroidota; class Bacteroidia; order Bacteroidales; family UBA12077; genus CAYVSF01. The sequence goes on along the minus strand of CAYVSF010000071.1, from coordinate 5,293 downwards.
GAAAAAAGGCAAGTTACGTCCCATTCTGATAGCAGGACCCTGCAGTGCCGAAAATCCGCAGATGATAATGCAGGTAGCACGTTCTTTAAAAGACTTACCCCTAAGCTATTTAAGAGCCGGAATATGGAAACCAAGAACCCGTCCCAACCAGTTTGAAGGAGTGGGTTCGAAAGGACTTCCATGGTTACTGGAAGCAAAAAGAGTATATGGAGTAAAAATAGCTACAGAAGTTGCCAATCTTAAACATGTGTATGAATCCCTTAAGCACAACGTAGATATGGTGTGGATTGGAGCAAGGACCACTTCCAATCCGTTTGCAGTACAGGAGATTGCCGAAGCATTAAAAGGAGTAAATATCCCGGTATGGGTTAAAAATCCATTAAATCCCGATCTCAAGTTGTGGATGGGTGCCTTAGAACGTTTTGAAAAATCGGGAGTAAAAGAACTGGGGGCTATTCATAGGGGATTTAGCATTTATGGAAATCATCAGTACAGGAATCCACCCAACTGGCAAATTCCTATAGATTTAAAAAGAGAAGTACCCGGACTTCCCGTCATCGTTGATCCCAGTCATATTGGTGGCAAAAGAGGGTATATTAAAGAGATTTCTCAAATGGCTATGGATCTGGCTTTCAACGGACTGATGATTGAGGTTCATCCATCTCCCAAGGATGCATTAAGCGATGCATCCCAACAAATCACACCCTCCAGGTTCAAAAATTTAATCCGGGGGCTAAGATATCCGGATAACCGGAGCAATGATGCCCAGGTACAATTGAGCCTGAATAGCCTGAGAAATGAAATCGATAGTATTGACAACCAGGTTATAAGTCTCTTTGAAACCCGCATGAAAATTGCGAAAGATATAGGTAGATACAAACAGGAAAACAACATTACCATCCTCCAGAACACACGATGGGAATCCGTCATAAAAAGAGTGGTAGACCTGGGGATGCATAAAAGCCTGAGCAAGAAATTCACCGAGCGAATTTTCAAGGCGGTTCACCAGGAATCGATCCGCCATCAGGCCGATATTATCCAGACACAAAAAAATAGCCGGAGATCATGAAGATTTCCGGCTATTTTTACTGCCTATAATACTTTTTTATCTTTTTGCTTTGCTTTCTTCAGCCAATCCTCAGGAATTGCTTCCCAGGTACTAATTGTTTCGGGATGAAGGGTATCTTGCTGTTGGAAGCTTTGCAAAAGGTAATACCGGATATCTTTTTCTGATGAGAAAACTCTTCTTTCTTCCATTTCCTCCTCATTAAGTCCAACCCCGGCAGTAAGGTGTCCTCCGCCTCCATTTCCACGATAGCTGTTAAGGGCAACCCGATAAGTTGAATCCTTGTAAAAAGACTTGCCATTGGTAAAACCTAAAATCTCTACTCTTTCCCCTTCTGGTTCCCTTAAATCAACAATATAGTCAATTCCGGCAGCTGCATCATAATTGTAATAACGTCCATACAACACATAGCTTTCATATTCTTCTGAAACAAGGTAATCACCTTCATCATTCTTTCTAAACCTCAAAGCATAATCATTAGATGAATCCATGGTTTGAAACCAACTGGCATAGGAAAACTCCAGGTAATCATCTATTTCACTTCCTTTCAAATTCATCGCATACAGGAAATTTTCGAAGCGGTACAAATTAAACATATCTCTTACATATAGGGTGCCCTTTTCAAGTTGATTATAGAAACCAAGTGGTGCTGTAAAAGAAAGTTGGGCACTTGTACGCTTTAATTGCTCTTTATGCACCAGATCAAGAAAAGCTGACGTGCCCCAAAATGCATCCTGGGAAACCAGGGTTGTATCGATGTATGTAACCGACTCATTTACAAAGCTCTTTATTGCTCCCATCTCTTCACTAAAATACGCCATAAATTCTTTCGAAGCTTTCTCTTTTGACATGTCACTTATGCTTCCCTGTATATAGGGTTGCCCGTCGTATGGAGGAAATGTAACATCAGCCACAGCAACATTTCTTGCATGGCTACCTGCAGACATAATAAGCACTTCTTTTCCTGTTTTATTATTTTTCACCCTTTCGTTCCATACATTATGATCATGACCAATCATAATGATATCAAAACCGGGCACCTGCTCTGCAACCAGAACGCTGGCATTTTGATTTTTCTCGGTTTCAGCACTTTGCCCGCCATAGGTATAATCATAGCCGGCATGAAAAAGCCCCACGATTAAATCCGGATTTTCCTTACTACGTATTCTTGGAATCCAATAGGAAGCAGAAGCTACCATATCATCAAAGCGAATACCTTCGTATTTTTCACCCGGCAACCAATTGGGAATCCCCGGTGTTGTCAAACCCAAAAAGGCTATTTTCTTTCCTTTACGTTCTATAATTTTATAGGGTTCAAAATAGGGAACATGATCGCTTCCCACAACAACAGCATTTGCTGCAAGCCATGGAAAATCCGACTGAGCAACTACTTTATCATATACCTGATGACCAGCTTCAATGTCATGATTGCCAATGGTAGCCAGATCATACTTCATATAATTCATAACCGCCGGCACTAGGTGCGTATGAGCAGAATCAATATAATTTGCGTGGTATACAGTGGGTTGTCCCTGCAAAATATCACCATTATCCACTAATACCACATCTAAAGAATCAACATTCCTTAAATTGTTCACATAATTGTGTACCTGTGCCAGGGAGTAATCAATTTTTCTGTCATTGATATAATCATGGGGAAACAACACCCCGTGTACATCTGTCGTTTCAATAATTTTAAGGTGCACAGGGCCATCATTACGGGAGCAAGCTCCCAGAATTATGAACAATGTGCCAAGGCTTATTGCAATAAATTTCCTCATTTTCATTTGTGTTATATAAAGGAGTTAAACAATCAATGAATAAAAGACGATTTTATACAAATATAATTGAAAGCCGAAATAAAAAAAATCCCCGCCTATTTGGGCTGGGGATTCTGAACTTTCGTGAATCTATCAAAATAAATCAACAGAAATATTCTGAATAAAAGCGGTAAAGGATAATTCATCTTCCAGTTGCGCTTGCGACAGTAACATGATAACAGGAACATCCTCACCATCTTTTGTGGTAATTGTGGTTTCTTTACGCTCTCCAACTATTTTATCTGCTTTTGGATCGACAAGGGATTGCGTAAATTCATCCTCATAGGAATCTTTCGGGAAAAGTTTTCTGATATTCCTTCCCAATACCACGTCACGCTCAACATTCCATAATTCCTCAGCAGCTTTATTAAAGAATTGGATAAGACCGTCCTGGTCAAACGTAATAATAGCATCTGAGGCACCTTCCAGCGTACGTTCCGTACGAACCTTTACCTTCTCCATCTCCTTAAACTGCTGTTTCATTTCTTGTTTGGCCTGCTTCAATTGCGCCCTTAAATCCAATCGCGACATACGTAGCTCCTCTTCCTGTTTTTTCAGGAGTTCTGTTTGTTTTTTGGTTTCAAGTTCCATTACTTTCTCATTAGTAATATCACTTCCGATGTAAATAATCTTGTCTATTTCATCATACATATCCCTTACAGCAGACAATGAAACCGAAACCCAAACATCATTTCCTTCTTTGGTTTTTTGATGAAGAGTACCTTCCCAGGAAACTCCCGTTGAAACTTTATCCCAAATATCCTTTAGTTTATTGAGATCAGATTTCTCTACAAAATCAAAAATAGTTTTCTCCTTCATCTCAAAAAGGGGATATTCCATCAATTTAACAAACTTGTCATTACACTCCAGTAAGTCGCCGGTTGGAAGAAATTCAACTTCAAGTGATGAGCGATTAAGGGCCTGTATTTGTCCTTCATAATCCAGACTTTGTTTTTTCTGTTCGGTGGTATCAATGGCCAGGAACAATATTTTCTCTGTACTTCCATCATCGCGCCTCATACAGGTATAAGTAGACATGGTCCATAAATCGCGTCCCTGCTTTGTGACATGCTTCATATCGCCCTCGAAATGCTTTCCCCCGCTGGCCAGACTTTCCCAAAGTTTATCGAACCATTTCCGATCCTTTTCATTAATAAACATGGAAATATGCTTTCCCTCCACTTCTGAATTTTTTTCATAACCCAATTTCTTTAAAAATTTGGTATTGGCATAAATCAAGGTGCCATTGGGTTCATACTCTGCACGAATAAGGGTGTGGTTAACTGCATTTGTAAAGGTTATAAACTTCTCGCTCTGGCGGGCAGCTTCTTCTTGTGTAGCCTGCAATTCCTCCATATTTTGGCGCATTTGTTCCTCCTGAGCTGCAAGCGCCTCGGCCTGTTCTTGTGATTCTTTTAACAATTTAGCAGTGCGGCTGTTTATTTTTACATTCGATATTGTTGAAGCAATGCTTTCCGCAACCTTCTCCACAAAATCGATAATGTAATCCTCAATTGGACTAAATGCTCCAATTTCCAGGGCACCATGTATCTCATCATTAATTTTGAGGGGAACCAGAAGCAAATATTTGGGTGTGGCCTTACCTAAACCGGATGTTATATTCACATAACTTTCCGGCACTTCGTCCATATAAACGGTTTCCTTTTCCCAAACGCAGGCTCCAATTAAGCCCTCCCCTATTTCAATTTGTTCATCAGCGTATTTTCTTCTTTCGTAAGCATAACAAGCTGTCATCTCCAGGAAAGTATCCTTTTCCGACTCGTCATTAATAATAAAAAATGCCCCCTGGTTGGCATCGATGTACTTTACGAGATTACTTATGAGGTTATAAGACAATTCTTCAAGGTTATTAACGTCCCTTCTCAGTATATCACCAAATTTAGCAAGCCCCTCTGCAACCCAGTTTCGCTGGCTATCTTCATTTCTTCTGGCTGATTCTTCCTCTTCTTTCTTCTTCAGGTTATCACGAAGATCCAAAATAGACTGGCCCAGCACATCGTCATCGTCCTGCACTTCATATTTGGCGTCTATCTTCCCGTGGCGAATTTTTTCCACAAACCGAAATATCTTTTGTGCTTTTGAGAATTCATTCTTCAACGAGGCATGCAAGGTCTCACTCGTATCGGCATATTTTGAACTGATAAGGTAGGCATAAAATGCAAGGACAAATGGAGAAAAATCCAGTATTAAATAAACTGGGTTGTTTCTATGAATCTGAAGTATTTCGGAAAAACTGACTTCTTTGATGAAAAAATCAATTACCAAAACCATTAGAACCGTAAGGATTCCAATAACAAAACCACTAATGGTATATTTAAAAACAATACCTCGGCCATTTTTATTTCTCATAAAGCATTTCGTTTATTTCAGAAAAATAAAAATAAAT
>CAYVSF010000070.1:0-9584 GCA_964453775.1 uncultured Bacteroidales bacterium | reverse complement strand
TAACTGCAATCTTAAAGCTATAATAAACTAATAAAGTTCCCATATTATTCCCCCTTCCGTTGATTAATCTCCTCCTCAATAATTTTTCGCATCTCTTCCAAATCCTGGATAGATAAATCTTCCTCCCTGGCAAAGAAGGAAGCAAATTTTTTGTAGGAATTGTTGAAATGCTTAAAAATAACGTCACGGAACCTTAACTTACGGTACTCCGATTTCGAAATCAAAGGATAATACATGTACGTTTTTCCAAAATCCTTATGTCCTATAACTCCTCGTTTCTCCAAAATTCTTACAATAGTAGAAACTGTGTTATAGGCAGGCTTCGGATCGGGAAACTGATTTCGAATATCTTTAACAAACCCCTCCTTGATTTGCCAAAGATACTCCATAACTTGTTGCTCTGCTTTGGTTAATTCTTTCATACTACAAATATAACTAAAATTATTAGTTAATCAACTAAAGTTATTAGTTATTTTATTTCGTAGTGATATTCCCTTCCAGGAAAGTTCGAGCTGTTCCTTTTACAGCAACTGTTTCAGAAGATTCACTTAAAGTGCAAAAAAGTTGTCCTCCCCGTTCAGATAATTGGGAGGCTTCAAATTTCCTTTTTCCTGTTTTCCTATGCCAATAGGGAACCAAAAATGTATGTGCAGAGCCGGTAACCGGATCTTCATTAATACCAAGGCGAGGCGCAAAAAACCTGGATACAAAATCATTCTTATCCCCTGGAGCTGTTATGATTATTCCGCGGTAAGGAAGTTTCGCAAGCTTTACAAAAGAAGGTTCTACCTGCTTTACGATAGCTTCATTTTCAAGTTCAACCAAAAGATCATCTGCCCCTACTGCACATTTTATTTTTACACCCAGAGCTTCTTCAATAACTGAAGGCTGTTCAAAATCGATCCAAGGTTTTACAGCGGGGAAATCCATTCGGATAAAATCATCTTCCCGGTAAACAAAGAAAGTCTCTTTGTTTGCATAAAACTTAATTTTGGTCTTGTCTGCAGCTATTCTGTAAAAAATAATATGAGCGCTTGCCAAAGTTGCATGTCCACATAAATCTACCTCTACTTTGGGAGTAAAATAGCGTATCCTGTAACCATCTTTATGTGGGACAAAAAATGCGGTTTCCGACAAATTATTTTCTGCAGCAATCTGTTGCATCAGTTCTCTTGATATCCACTCTTCCAGCATGCAAACTCCGGCAGGATTCCCTTTAAAAACGGTTCGGGCAAAAGAATCGACCTGATAAAATGGTATTTTCATATCTTCTGATTTAAATTTTCATCATCTTAAAAATTCCGACAGTTTAATTTTCCTATAGAAAACAAACTTACCATAGCCGAGATAGATACAAAAGAAAAAACCACCACAAACCCCAGGGTTGAAACTAAATATCCGGCTAATAATGGGAAAATAATAGTAAGAATGTTGCCAGCCCCTGAAATTCCAGCATAGACAGCCCTATTGTCATTGGTTGAAATCTCTACTAAAATCCCATCTTTTAAAACTTTGTAGGCAGCAACAAATAAACCACTAAGAATAAAAATAAATTGGTAGAGTGCTTCATGCTCACCTAATAAAAATGCCAGCCATGGAATTAACACACCAAGTCCTGCTGCAATAAGAATAACACCTCTGTAATGAATTCGTTTAGTTATCCGGTAGAATAAAAATCCTGACAATACCATTCCGGAAACCCGAAATACTAAAAAGTTCCCCACACCTTCATCCGACAAGGAAAACTGTTCCTTTGCATATAAAATTAAGAATGGCATAAAGGTTAACACCATTCCCAATGTGTTTAGAACAATCAGATACCACCGCAGGTTTTTGTCCTGTCTTACTGCTCCGGGTATTGATTTAAGCAAATGGCTTATTTTCAGGCTTCGTGATTTACTTCTCAATTCGCGTATATTCCAAAATCCTATTGATGCGATAAGAAGCAGGCTGGCTGCAATAACAAACAAGACAGCATAGTTGATCGGATAACCAAGCCGCCCAAGTAAATAACGCACTATCAATGCAGAAACAAAAATACCCACCCCTGTAATGGATTCCTTTAAAATGAAAAAACGCTGCCTTCTGTCTGATTGTATAGATTTCCCAAGGATATCAATGTAAGACACTGCTGCAAAAGCACCGCTCATGGCAAATACGGAAATCAGCATAAAAATTATCATAATCACGACAGCACCTTGCACTTGATCCGATTTTAGAAACAATATTGCCAATCCATAAAGGGTCAAAACCCTGATTGAAATAGCCAGGATAAGGTAGCTCTTTTTATATACCTTTCCGGAAAGATATCCCGCAAAAATCAATTGGAAAAAGTTAGATGCTCCAAGCAGTATTGCTGTCATTAATCCAAGATGCCATGACTTCCCTCCTGCGTTCAACAACATGGCGGGCATAATAGTATCAATATCCATGAAATTTGTAGTAAGAGCAAGAAAAACAGCGTGCCACAGGAAGGAATAAAAATTAATTTTCGAACGCTGATATGTAAGGATGCGGCCCATAGTAAAACCAAAAGTATAAAATTATTGCAAGACGTTCGCTATTTATCCATCACAAAAATAAACTTGCCACCTCTCTTTTCAGAGTTATTTCATGCAGCATTCGTAATATTTTTTCGTATATTTAGTGAGATTAATAACCCTAACAATTTTTATATTATGGCAGAAAATCAAAACTCAAATGCAGGGCAGGGATTAGGCATAGCCGGACTGGTTCTTGGTATTATTGCTCTTATCATATCGTTTATCCCCTGTTTAGGCGTTTATGCGCTCATCCCAGGAATTATTGCAATTGTTCTTAGTGCCATCGGTTTTTCTCAAGCCAAAAAGGTAAACGCAGCCAGAGGCCTGGTCCTGGCAGCACTAATTATTTCTATATTGGGTACCATTATTGCATCCTGGCAATTGGTAACCATAAAGAGTGCATCCAGTAAGTTTGAAAACTTTGGAAAAGAACTTGAAAAAGCACTTGAGGAAGAGCTGGATGAAGAAGACATGAAGGATTTGGAAGAAGCAATGGAAGAACTGGAAGGTGAACTGGAAGAGGAATTTGAAGAGTTAAATGATGAGGAAAAAGCAAAAGCCGTAGGCGAAGCTGCAGGAAAAGCGCTGAAAGAGTTTTCGGATGAAATGAAAAAAGACACGGAAGACCTGGAAAAACAATTGGAAGAGCTCGAGGAGAAAGCAGACAGTTCTGATGGACAATAAAACATCTTATGTAATAATAAACATTAGTTTTGCCGGGATCATCATGCTCATCATGATGTATTCCGGTTTCTTTTCTCCGGAAAAATCAAACCATCCTGTTCCTTCAGCATGTAAATTACTTACAGGCGAGGAATGTCAAAGTACAGGTTTATCGAGAAGTTTTTCCGCGCTAATCCGTTTAGACTTTAAACAGGCAAAAGAATTCAACCAATACGGCCTTCGTATATTTGGTTTTTTTATTATTCAATTTCTATTAAGACTTTTAATGAGTGCAATCCTATTAAGAAAGCGATCTTTACATATTAATCGCCTTGTTTTGGTTGATACCTTTGTAAGTTTAGGTACTTTCCTATTTGCATTCTGGCCTTTTCTGGAATTTTGGACTATCCATTAGCATTTAGATAGCTTCCCAATGTAAAGACCTCCTGATCTCTCATGCCCTTTGCTGTTTCATGTACCCGACAACATTCATTATAAAGATCATGCTGAAAAAATAACACATAATCATTATCCACCGCCTCTTGCAGGAACTGTTTTTTTTCCTCCAGCATTTTCAAGGGATAAACATCATAGGCCATATTCCATACAACCGGTATATGAGCTGTAGAAGGTATAAGATCGGCTGTAAAGACCAATGTTTCTCCATTGTCTTGCTGAATAAATGGAATTATTTGTCCTTTGGTATGTCCATCAAATAAACGCAGCTGTACTCCAGGGGCGAGTTCCATTTCTTCCTCAACGAATTTAAGTTGCCCGCTATCTTTCATGGGCTGGATGTTTTCGGGGAGGAAGGCGGCCTTTTCCTGTTCATTTGCATTCATTGCCCAATCCCATTGAGAACGACTTACCCAGTATGTTGCATTTTTAAAGACCAATTCAAAATCTTCTCCATTTTCTTGTTTTTTAACACCTCCGCCACAATGGTCCGCATGCAAATGTGTAAGTACCATATCTGTAACATCATCAAAACTATAGCCTGCCTTTTCCAATGCACCTTTTAAACCATCTCCCCCATGCAGATATACATGCTTAAAAAACTTTTCACCCTGTTTGTCCCCATAGCCGTTATCAAAAAGGATAACCCGGTCTCCGGTATCTACCAGGATAGAACGTAATGCCCAGGAACAAAGATTGTTTTCGTCTGCAGGATATTTGCGCTGCCACAAGGCTTTAGGCACCACGCCAAACATTGCCCCTCCATCAATTTTAAAATTGCTTATGTCTATCTTATGTATATTCATCACTCTTGTTTTTAAGGTTCGTTATGGTTGAGAAACAAAAATAAGTCCATTTTCATCAATAGAAAAATAAATAAAGTAATTACAAACGCCATTCGGTTGCGTCTAGTAATACAAATAATATCCACCCGGTGTTTAGATATTGTTCCAATAAAATAAACTTTTGATTTAAAAAAGATTAGTACTAATTTTGGGCTTATGCAAATAATTGTTGGTAAAGCAACACCCGGTTTTATGCCGGCTCCATACAATTCCAAGAGCAATTTTCATCCTTAATAATTTTTAATATAAGAAAATGCATGTTCATTTTATCGCTATAGGTGGCAGTGCTATGCACAACCTGGCCATTGCTTTGAAAAAGAAGGGATATCACGTAACCGGTTCTGATGATCAAATTTTCGAACCGTCCAAAAGTCGATTAGACCGGGCTGAAATCCTACCTAAAGAAGAAGGCTGGAACCCTCAACGTATTCACAAAAACTTAGATGCTATTATTTTAGGAATGCATGCCAGGAAAGACAACCCAGAGCTGAAAAAAGCAATAGAGCTTGGACTAAAGATTTATTCCTACCCGGAATATCTCTACGAACAAACGAAAAACAAAACCAGAATAGTTATTGGTGGAAGCCATGGAAAAACAACAATTACCTCGATAATCATGCATGTCTTCAAGTTCCATGGCATCCCATTCGATTATATGGTTGGCTCCCAGCTCAAGGGATTTGAAACAATGGTGAATTTGGAATCCGATAACAAACTGGCTGTGTTCGAAGGGGATGAATATTTGTCCTCGCCTCTGGATTCCCGACCAAAATTCCACCATTATAAACCAAACATCGCGGTTATCTCTGGCATTGCCTGGGATCATATTAATGTATTTCCCAGTTTTGAAAAATACATGCAACAATTTAACCGCTTCATTGATACTATAGTTAATAATGGCACCCTTATTTATTATGAGCAGGACCAAACAATTCAAAAAATTCTAAAAAACAAGCATATTAACTACAAACCATACAGCGCCCACCCTTCCATTATCAAAAATCAAAAAACTTATCTGAGAACAAAAGAAAAAGAAATTCCGGTTAAATTTTTCGGCACACATAACATGGAAAACCTGGAGGCTGCAAGACTGGTATGCAATGAAACCGGTATTCATAATGATGAATTTTATGATGCCATAGAAACATTTGAAGGGGCAGCAAAACGCCTGGAACGCATCGAAAAAAACAAACATTTCTCTCTCTATAAAGACTTCGCACATGCTCCCTCGAAAGTAAAGGCAACTGTTCAAGCCTTAAAAGAACAATACCACAAAAACAAATTGATTGCTATTCTGGAACTCCATACGTATAGTAGTCTCAACAAAGACTTTTTATCAGAATACAGTGGAAGTATGAACATGGCCGATGAAGCCATAGTTTATTATAACCCCGATGTAATTGCGCATAAACAACTTGAACCACTGAATGTTGAACTGGTTAAAAATGCCTTTCAACATCACAATCTAACTGTATTTACCAATAAAAAAGACATAATGAACTATTTCGACCAGATAAACGTTAATAATATAACAATAGTTTTCATGAGTAGTGGGACTTATGCCGGAATTGACCTGCTAAAACTCAATGAAAAACTAAAGCATAAAATCAGCATTTAAAAAATCAAATTTGGTCAATTCAATTTTTTTTATATATATATGTCGAATAATGACTTAATCACATTAAAATTTTAATTAAAACAAATTATTATGTTAACCATTAAAGAAATCTATTCTTTTGACGATTTTAATGAAAACCTTACAAAAGCGCAGTTTATTGACTTTCTCTATGTGCACTTGGATCGCTTTGGAGATCCCAAACCAGCCATAGAAAAATCGATTGACTATGCTTTGGACAACAAACCAGGTCAGGGGGGATTTCTACTTGCAGCCTTTGACGATGACGAGTTGGTTGGTGGGCTTGTGATGAATAAAACAGGAATGAGCGAATATATCCCGGAAAACATTTTAGTTTATGTTGCAGTTGATGCTAGCAAAAGAGGAAAAGGCATTGGAGGTCAGGTAATTGAGCGCTCCTTCGAGGTTGCCGATGGCGATATTAAATTACATGTGGAATATGATAATCCTGCCAAAAGACTTTATGAGCGTGTTGGAATGGTAAGCAAATATGCAGAAATGCGCTATACCAAGAAAAAATAAACACTTGAGGCCGGGTAATCCGGCCTTTTACCAAAATTATTAAAAATGGCTGAATTAGTTGTAAAAACAGAAAATATCATCAAGAACATTCACAAAATTGACAATCTCCTAAAGTCGTATGACATAAAATGGAGTTTAGTGAGTAAAGTGCTGTCTGGTGATATTGAATTCCTTAAAAAGATCCTAGTGGATGATGTTGTTGATCGTCTTCATTCCGTTGGCGATTCAAGATTATCCAGTTTGAAAAACGTTAAAAAACTGAATCCGCATTTACAAACCATTTATATTAAACCACCGGCAAAAGGTTTGGCTAAAAGCATCGTTCAATATGCTGATATTTCCGTAAACACTTCATTTAATACCATTGAGGCACTGAATGAAGAAGCCAGGAAGCAGAAGAAAATACATAAGGTGATTATCTTCATCGAGCTTGGTGAGCTTCGCGAAGGAGTTGTACGGGAGAACATTGTAAAGTTTTATAAGCGGGCATTTAATCTTTCCAATATTGAAGTTATTGGCATAGGCTCAAACCTTGGATGCATGTATGGAATTGAACCTACTTACGATAAATTACTCCAGCTTAGTCTTTTCAAACAGCTGCTGGAAGAAATGTTTGACAAAAAAATCGATCTGATTTCCGGTGGTAGTTCAATCACACTCCCGCTAATCAAGAAAAAACTGGTTCCCAAAGCAGTGAACCATTTTCGCATTGGTGAAGCTGTTTTCTTTGGAACCAGTCCGCTTTACAATAAACGATTCTCCACATTATCTACAGATACTTTCTCCTTCCGGGCCAATATTATTGAGCTGGAAGAGAAAAACAATAAACCCGATGGTGTTATATCAGAAGCCAGTATCGGTCATATTTCCGAAGGATTTGAAGAGGGAGAATCCTACAAAAGTTATCGTGCTATTACCGACTTTGGTATTTTAGACGTGGACGTGGAAGACATAAGCCCAGTGGATAAAAATGTCAAATTTTTGGGAACAACCTCAGACATGACAGTTTATGATATCGGAAGGAATATTAACAAACAATTGAAGACCAAATATCAGGTTGGAAATAAACTCACTTTAAAACCTAACTACATGGCTGCGGCCAGGTTAATGCATTCAAAATTCATTGATTTAAAAATCAAATGAAAATAACCTTCTGATGATCTTGGCGTTACAAAACGTACTTAAAAAATCAAATATTTTTTTTCAAAAATATTTGCAGGAAAAAAAAATTCAATTACTTTTGCAACGCCAAGATTAAGGCAGGTTTAATGGTCCGTTCGTCTAGTGGTTAGGACGCCAGGTTTTCATCCTGGTAACAGGGGTTCGATTCCCCTACGGACTGCTAATTTTTTTTATAAATAAGAAAAGATATTATGGCAAATCATAAATCAGCAGCGAAGAGAGCACGTCACAGTGCGGCAGTACGTTTACATAACAGATATTATGCCCGTACCACACGAAATGCGATCAAGCAATTACGTGAGACTACCGACAAGAAAGAAGCTGAGGAATTACTTGTTAAAGTAGGTGCTATGATCGATAAGCTAGCGAAAAAGAATATCATTCATAAAAATAAAGCTGCTAATTTGAAATCGAAATTGACACTACACGTAAAAAAATTATAATATATATTTTTTGATACGATAAGCCTTTCTGTTTTCAGAAAGGCTTTTTTATTTTTGTAAACAAAAGAGCCATGATAAAGCAAGTTACAGTATTCTGCGCATCCAGTAGAAAAGTCCCGCAATACTACTTTAAAGCAACAGAAGAAGTAGCAGAAATTTTAGCAATTAACGATATTACTGCTGTTTACGGTGGCGGGGCAGTTGGGTTAATGGGGCGGCTGGCTGACACCATACTCAAAAAGAACGGGAAAATCAAAGGAATTATACCATCTTTTATGATGGATGTGGAATGGGGACATCCCGAAATAGAAGATTTGATGATTGTTAAAGATATGCATGAGCGAAAAAAAGAGCTCATTCATAAGACAGATGCCGTATTGGTTTTACCTGGTGGTACCGGAACCCTGGAAGAAGCATTGGAAGTTATCACCCTTAAAAGGCTGGGACTGTTTACTAAGCCCATTATATTCCTAAATACCAACAACTTCTACAAGCCTATGGTGGATTTTTTTAACACCATGGTCAGGGAAAATTTTATCCGGGAAGAACATCAAAAAATGTGGTCTGTCATAGATAAACCCTCTCAATTACTGGAAGCAATAAAAACAGCGCCCGGTTGGGATGAAGATAAAATCAACCAGGCAGCTGTCTGAATTCTACTATAATTAATGCTATCTAAAACTTTCTGCCAATAATAACAATATCATCAATTTGCTCATGTTCACCCATCCATTCAACAATGGTTTGCTCCAGTTTTTCTTTCCTTTCATCAATAGGTGTAGAATCTAAAGATTCCAGCAGACGCTTCATATTTTTTACCCTGAATTTTTTGTTTCTAGGGCCTCCAAACTGATCCGCATAGCCGTCTGAAAACACATACACAGAATCACCTTTCTGTACAGAAAGTTTATGATTCTTAAATTTCTTGGCCTCACCCATAACCGATCTTCCTATTGCAAATCGATCTGCTTTAGTTTCGATTAGCTCTCCGTTTCTTACAAAAAACAAAGGATTATAGGCACCGGCATACTCCACTTCATTTTTCTTTTTATCATAGCTTACCAGGGCCAAATCCATACCATCATTTACAATATGACCTTCAGCAGCTTTCTGCTGATGCATGGCACTAACCAACTCCTTATTAAGTTTATTTAGAATTTCTGCCGGTTCCAAAATACCATATTCCTTCACAATTTTTGTTAGGAGGTTATGTCCCAGAATTGAAAGGAACGCCCCGGGAACGCCGTGTCCTGTACAATCCACAGCAGCCAGCATTTCTTTATCTCCATGCGAC
>CAYVSF010000069.1:0-9607 GCA_964453775.1 uncultured Bacteroidales bacterium | reverse complement strand
TATGGGCAGGAATAAAGAACATTTCATCCGATGTCTCCAGGGTGAGCTCGAGTAGATCTTTTGCATCCATACCCAGAATAGGACGGCCGTCTGAGGTGATATTAAACTTCCTGTTTTGTAATTCGCTTTGGTAGCGCTCTACTGTATCAAAATCAGGGGCAAGAATGACATTATGAATTTTCCGGACCTGCCCGTTTTTCTTATAAATATTGCTGATTTCTGTAGTGAGGAGGAAGCGCGTAGTATCATCTTTTTTCTCTCCAAAAGAAGGGATACGAAATTCTTTTTTTAATCTGTAAAGACCTTGCCCGGCGGGCTCCAGTTTTTCCCTCATCTCAGCAAGCCATTCCGGATGCGTAAAATCCCCAGTTCCAACTACTTTAATCCCTTTAAGCCGGGCCCAGTAATCAAGATATTCCGGAGTGAGCAATTTACTGGTAGCTAACGAGTAATGCGAATGGATATGTAAATCGGCAATAAAATCCATAAACAACTTTTTATCAAAGTTCTGAAAAATGATGAATTCTTGCCCTCTTCCTTTAGGATAGTTATAAACAAGATAAAAACAGCTTTTAATTTGATGGTTTATAGTTTATTATCAGGATAATGTTCTTTGGATAGCTTGCTTCCAGCCTTTGTAAAGGAGAGTTCTGTTTTCTTCCGACATCATGGGCGAAAAAGTTTTTTCACCTCTGTATTTTTCTTCCAGATCACCAGCTTTCCATTTCCCTGTAGAAAGGCCTGCCAGGTAGGCTGCACCCTGTGCCGTTGTCTCTATGATCGTTGGTCGTTGTATGGCAATATTCAGGATGTCTGCCTGAAATTGCATTAGAAAATCATTGGCAAGCGCTCCACCATCTACGCGGAGTGCTGAAAGCTTTAGCTCAGCATCATTTTCCATAGCATGCAGCACATCTTTGGATTGATAAGCAATGGCTTCCAGTGCAGCCCGCACAATATGTTTTTGGGTGGTCCCACGTGTTAGTCCGCTTATTAAGCCCCGGGCTTCCATATTCCAGTAGGGAGTTCCCAAGCCTGAGAATGCCGGTACAAAATAGACCCCGTCATTGTGCTTTAAATCTTCTGCCAAATCTTGCGATTCGGCTGCTGTCTGAATGAATCCCAGCTCATCCCTTAACCATTGTATGGCCGCTCCGGCGATGAAAATACTGCCTTCTAGTCCATAACAGGCCTTCCCATTGGCGTCGCACATTAGTGTGGTAAGAAGTCCATTTTTAGATGCAATGAATTCGTTTCCAACATTCATCAACATAAAACAACCAGTGCCGTAAGTGTTTTTAACCATGCCTTTTTGAAAGCACAATTGTCCATAGGCAGCAGCTTGCTGATCGCCCGCTATGCCTGCAATGGGTATTTTACTGCCAAGAAAGGAGGGATGCGTTTCTCCAACTAATTCTGCTGAATTGATAACTTTTGGAAGGATATTCCCGGGGATTCCAAAGAGCTCAAGTAATTTATGATCCCATTCTTTTTTTCTGATATTGTAAAGCATTGTCCGTGAAGCATTCGTGTAGTCTGTTACATGTGCTTCACCGGCTGTAAGCTTCCAAACCAGCCAACTGTCTATAGTTCCAACAAGTAATTTGTTTTCTTTGAATGCTTTTTTTACGGCCGTGTTGTGGTTCAATAACCATTCTATTTTCGAACCACTGAAATAGGGATCGATAATAAGACCTGTAGACTCATGGATAGAATTTTGCCATCCTTGTTTTTTTAAATCTTCGCATCGGTCGGTGGTCCTTCTATCCTGCCAGACAATAGCAGGAGCCAGGGGTTGGCCTGTGGTTTTATCCCAGGCAACTACCGTTTCTCTTTGATTCGCAATGCCTATTGCAGCCACTTCCTCTGCAGAAATATTGTTTTGCTTCAAGACCTGTCGGCTTACTTCCTGCTGCTTGGTCCAGATTTCCTGCGGATCGTGTTCTACCCATCCTGCTTTGGGGTAATATTGTTTAAACTCTTGTTGGGCCTGACCAACAATGTTGCCTTCTAAATTGAATAGGATAGATCGGCAACTGCTGGTACCCTGGTCGATGGCTAAAATATAGTTTTTCACAAATAAGTATTTTTCGGAATAATTGTCTTTCGTGATTAGGTAAAGATAAAAAGAAGTTCATAAAATGCTTGATTTACAGTGTACGCATACGAACAATACGGTTCGTATGCGAACTATAATAAATCCGTGATATATACTTTTTATTTTTGTAAATATATATAATACAGTTGTTTATGATGGATGGCATGTATCTTGTTTTAAGTTGAAAAAAATGCCATATTATGTTTAAAAATTACCTTAAAACTGCCCTAAGACATTTACTCCGAAATAAGTTTTATACTTTTATTAAAATATTTGGATTGGCAATTGGTTTGGCCGCCACCATGTTGATCTTAATTTTTATTCGACACGAACTTCAGTATGATAAATTTCACAAGAATTACGATGAGATCTACCGGGTAATTAGTGAAGTTCAACGTCCCGGATCTGAAAGTATGGTTGTCCCCAGCACTATGGCTGATGCAAGCAGGGTCATTAGCCCTGCTGTTCCCGAAATAACGTCATCAGTAAATATGTATCACCGGGCTTTAGATGTTCGTCTCGATGAAATTGTTTTTCCGGAACAGGATCTCTTTTTTGTTGACAGCGCTTTTTCTAAAGTGTTTTCTTTTCCTGTTTTGCATGGGGACCTTGAATCTGCCTTAAAAACTCCAAGAGAAGTGATATTAACGAAAATTTCAGCTGAAAAATATTTTGGAAAAACCGATGTATTGGGTGAAGAACTACATATGTACGGGGCCGATTATTCAGTTGGATGCGTTTTGGAGGAAATACCCTCTGCTTCGCATTTTAGTTTTGATATGCTTACGCCTTTTATATCGATGAGAGACGAGGAGGCATTTTACAGGAACCACGGGTTTGATTTTTATACCTATTTGGTGGGTCCTTCGGGTAAAAAGGAAGACAAATGGCAGAAAAAGTTTTGTTCCTTGACAGATTCTCTGGCAAGAGTAAAACTGGACCAATATGGAGCAGCCGGAGCGTTTAAAGTTAAAACTACGCTTCAGCCTTTATCCAGGGTGCATCTTTATTCTGATGTTAGATTTGATATTGCACCGCAGGGTGATGTGAAAAGGGTGTATATGTTTGCTTTTCTGGCTTTCTTTATTCTCTTGATTGCCATCATAAATTTCGTGAATTTGGTTACGGCACACTCCGAATACCGTACACGTGAAGTGGGAATGAGGAAGGTTATGGGAGCAGGACGTAAAGGATTGATAAAACAATACCTGGGAGAATCCATTATTGTTTCTTTAATTGCAATGATAGTGGCTTTCGTTTTGGTTGAGCTTTTAGCCGAACCGTTTGGTTTGTTATTGGGAAGAGAACTTGATTTTAGCTTTCAGCAGGTTGGAATAGTACTTCTTTTTATTTTGTTGTCTTTGTTGGTAGGTATCCTTTCTGGTGCTTACCCGGCATTTTATATTTCAAAGTTTAATCCTGTTCGGATATTTAAAGGAAAATCTTCCAAATCGAATAAGAGAAGATTGCAAATTGCATTGGTGATTGTTCAATTCACAATTTCTATTTTTCTTATTGGTTCGGTAATAATATTTAATGCACAAATTCATTATCTGGGCAATAAAGATCTGGGCTTTGAAAAGGATCAGGTATTAGTTGCACAGAATATCAGCTATGATTTGATGGAAAGCTATCTATCTGTGAAAGAAGAATTGCAGCAGAATCCCAGTATCCTTAAAGTGACAGCATCTCAATCCATTCCCGGAGAAATCCGGAGTGTTCAAAATGCCTATATAGTTGGCGATGACCCTTCATCATCAATAATTATCAATGAAAACAATGTGCAGGATGATTACGTGGAAACTTTTGGTTTGGAATTGTTAGCAGGACGTTCTTTTAACAAAGAGCTTGCATCCGACAGCTCTGCGTTTATTCTTAATGAAGCAGCTGTGAATGCACTTGGGCTCCAGGTTCCTGTTGGTTCCGAGATCAAGGTATGGCAAAATGAAGGAAGAGTGATTGGTGTAATTCGGGATTATCATTTCACCTCATTTAAAGAGAAAATTGAACCACTTGTTTTAACTAGATACAGCCCCTATTTTTCCCGAATTTCCATAAGAATATCTGATGTGAATCGCTATAAGGAAATGCTCAAATACATCAAAACAACCCTAAATGATTTTGATGAAGACTATCAGTTCCAGTATACTTTTATGAATGAGCATTTCGAACAGCATTATCAAGAGGAACGTAGAGCGAATCGATTGATCATGTATGCCTCTGTGTTGGCCATTCTGATCTCCATGTTGGGGCTTTTTGCCCTTACCTCGGTAACGGTCGTTAAACGGGGAAAAGAGGTAGCAATACGGAAGGCTATTGGTGCCAAGATAAACGAAGTAACATATTTACTTTTAAAAGATACCTTGAAGTGGGTATTGCTGGTTAATATTATTGCCTGGCCTCTGATTTACTTCGTAATGAAAGGATGGCTGGAAAACTTCGCCTATAGAATCGATTTGAAATTGTGGATGTTTCTGTTGGCCAGTTTTATTGCCATAGTTATCGCCTTCATAACTGTTTTTGCGCTTGCTAAACGGGCGGGTAAAAGAAATCCGGCAATTGCTTTAAGAGATGAGTAAAACTTCTATAAAATAGATAACACAATGTTAAAGAATTACATAAAAACCGCCTGGAGAAACCTTATTAGGGATAAGGCTTATATTACGATCAATATTGCAGGTCTTTCTGTTGGTATTGCTGCTTCCCTTATAATAGGATTATATATCTTGAACGAACTAAGCTATGATAAGTTCCATGAAGATTCTGAAAAGATCTACAGAATCTATGTGGATGGGAGCTTTGGGGCCACTACTTTTTATAGTCCCATGTCATCCAATGAAGCGAAGGAAGCCCTGTTAAACGAGTTTCCCGAAATTGAGACGGCAACACGTCTGTTTAAAAGGAATGAACAACTTATACGAGTAGAAGATAAAAAATACAACCAGAAGGATGTATTATTTGCGGATAAGGATTTCTTTGAAGTGTTTACTTTCCCTTTGCTTTCAGGGGATCCTGAAGAGGCTCTGCTTGGTCCGGGTAAAGTAGTGCTTACAGAAAGTACGGCAAAAAAATATTTTGGTGATGAGGATCCGGTGGGAAAGATAATTCGGATGCGTGGAGAAGATAGCTACCGCATAACCGGGATCTGTGAAGATGTGCCGGAAACCTCACATTTTCATTTTAATGTTTTGTTTTCTTATGCAAGCTCCCGGCAATCGCGAGATCATAGATGGGTGAATATGAATATTTACACCTATTTTAAGATGAAAGAAACCGGGATGAAAAATGAGCTTGAAGCAAAGCTTCCTCTTTTAATGGATAAGTATCTGGGTCCTGAAGTTACAGAACTGATGGGGATTAATCTTAATCAGTTTGAGGCACAGGGGAATCGCTTTGATTTTAAGTTACAAGCTTTGGAAGATATCTATCTTTATTCTGATTTTAATGACGAAATTGAACCTGTGGGGGATATGTCCAGGGTTTGGTACTTTTCTGTAATAGCGCTTTTCATTCTTTTAATTGCCTGCATCAACTTTATGAATCTGGCAACTGCTAAATATGCCAATCGTGCGAAAGAAGTAGGCGTAAGAAAAGTCGTTGGTTCCAAAAGGAAACAGCTAGTCGCTCAGTTTCTGTGTGAATCTTTAATGCTTTCAGGTATTTCTATGCTTGTTGGTATTGCGTTGCTTGAATTATTTCTCCCGCTTTTTAATCAATTGGCAGGAAAAGAATTGTCGCTTAATTACCTGGGCGTGTGGTTTATTATACCAGGGTTAATTGCATTTGCTTTTCTGGTTGGAGTTTTGGCAGGTACCTATCCGGCCTTCTATTTAAGTAGTTTTAATCCGCAAAAAACATTAAAAGGAGAACTGACTAGCGGGCCGGGAAGCAGTCGTTTAAGGGGCATACTAGTTACCTTACAATTTATCATAACCATTACTTTATTTGTTAGCACAGCTATTATTTTTCAACAGAACCGATTCATGATGGATAAAAAATTGGGTTTTGATAAAGAGAAGGTTATGGTTTTGGATAAAGCCTGGTTGCTTGGCGAGAGGAAATCAGCCTTTATGGATGAGCTAAAAAAGATACCCGGAGTTAAATCGGCAGCTATTAGCCATAAGGTTCCCGGACAGGAATACAATGGCTCAACCATGCAAATAGGTGATAGAAGTGCCGAAGATGTCCTGTTCTTTGCAGTAAACTATGCCGGGGAAGATTACTTTGAGACCCTGGGGATGGAAATTGTTGATGGACGAGGTTTTTCTAAAGAATTTGCTACCGATGAAAATGCTATAATTATCAATGAAACCGCTGCTCAAAATGCCAATCTTGAAGAGCCGGTAGGGAGCTACCTGATTTTTGGAAATGAACGTTTTGATATCATAGGCGTGGTAAAAGATTTTCATTTCGAAACTTTGCATAAACCCATTCGATCTTTGGTCATAAGGCATCATCGTAATAGAAATTACCGCTTCATTGATCTGCGCGTTGAAATGGATAACGTCCAATCGACCATAACATCTATCGACAATACCTGGAGCGAGTTTAAAGCCGAAGAACCACTCGATTATTTTTTCCTCGATAAAGACTTCAATAGCCTCTATCAGGAAGAGCAGCGTACTGCAAAAGTATTCATTACCTTTTCCATTTTAGCCATTTTTATTGCCTGCCTTGGATTATTTGGTCTTTCTGCTTTTATGGCTGAAAAGCGTAAAAAAGAAATTGGAATTCGAAAAGCTATGGGCGCCAGGGTAAGAGAGATTTTACAAATTTTATATAAAGAAGTTTTTTTGCTTTTAATTATTGCAACATTGGTTTCATGGCCTTTAAGTTATTATTTGATGAAATTATGGCTGCAACAGTTTGCATTTAGAATTGAAATGTCTGTTCTGCCTTTTATAGCTGCTTCAATTATAGCGCTGATTATTGCTATTCTTACGACTAGTTTTCAGGCAACAAAAGCAGCCAATACGAATCCTGCATTAACATTAAGAGATGAATAAGCACCATAAAACGATAAAATTATGAAAGATTTATGTATTCCCGTACCCGGATTTGGCGAAGAGCAAGTAGCTGAATTACACCTTAAGATTGGAGACAGAAAATTTTCCTATGATTTTCGCGTGGAGTCTTTTCCCTGGGATCATGATGATGAACTAAATGGCGAAGGAGATGAATTAACCGTTTCCCTTGCAAGAATTACCCGCCTGAAAAATGCAATTAATAACTATGATCCAAGTTGGGAGTTAATTCAAATTTTCAC
This sequence comes from uncultured Bacteroidales bacterium, assembly GCA_964453775.1. Lineage (GTDB taxonomy): Bacteria > Bacteroidota > Bacteroidia > Bacteroidales > UBA12077 > CAYVSF01. The sequence continues at coordinate 2,243 of CAYVSF010000069.1, read as the reverse complement.
ACCGGCTGAGAATGCTAAATATATACAAGTACTTTTTAGGAAAAAGCTGAAATAGAAAATAAATCATAGTATTATGAATTCCATAAAAACCGCTTTTAGGGTATTGATAAAAAACAGAATCTTTTCGATAATCAATATTTTTGGATTTTCAATAGGTATTGCGCTGAGCTTGCTGATAGCGCTGTATGTTAAACATGAAATGACCTATGACCACTTCAATAAAAATGCGGATAATATCTACCGTCTCGACAGAAAGGATTGGGGTATTTTAGGCACCGCTTACGGCCCTGACGTTAAAGAAAACATATCAGGAGTGAAAGCAGTAACCAGAATTAATTTACATCAGCATACTTCCCCTTTAATGAGATATATGGATAAAGATTTTCAATTGCAAAATTTGGTTATGGCAGATGAGGCCAGTCTGGATATCTTTAGCTTTGAATTTATCCGGGGAAATCCCCAAAATGCCCTTGAGAATCCCTTCTCAATTGTTTTAACAGAAAGTACAGCTAAGAAGATTTTTGGTGCAGCAAATCCGATTGGAAAAACCCTGGAAGCTGATCGTGAACATACTTACACGGTTACCGGAGTTATAGAAGATGTTGACCACTTTCACCTGACAATTGAAGCCATTGCTCCCTTTAATACCCTTGCATCTATAAGAGGAAATAAAGATATCCTGCATTCCTATGGATCCTGGAATTATCCCACTTATCTTCTTATAGAACCTAAAGTAGAGGTAAAGCAATTGGAAAAAGAAATTAATGATCTATTTGAGAATATCTTCACTAAACTTTATGGTGAAGGCGTTGAAGTAGGTTTTCACTTAACAGCGCTTAAAGACATTTATTTCGATACTTCTATAAAGCATGAAATAGGGGTAAAACATGGAAACAAAAGCTTTATCTATATTTTTGCTATCATTGGTTTCTTTATCCTTGTAATAGCGAGTGTTAATTTTATCAATCTCTCCACTGCCCAAGCTGCTCGAAGAGCTAAAGAGGTAGGGGTAAGAAAGGTAGTAGGTGGAAAACGAAAACAATTGATTTTTCAATATCTTTCTGAATCAATGGTCATTACCTTTATTTCCTTTGTTTTGGCCATCGTTTTAGTGGAGTTGTTTGAACAGGGATTTAGTTCCCTTTTTAAAACCAAGCTACCTGATAATCTTTTCATGCAACCTGCCCTTTGGATATTTATCCTGGGAGGGTTTGTTTTAGTAAGTTTGCTGGCTGGACTTTACCCTGCGCTGTACCTTACTTCATTCAAACCATCGGCAGTATTGAAAGGGGAAGCAGCAAATTCGAAAGCAAAGGGAGGGCTTTTTAGAAAAATCCTTACTGTTTTTCAATTTACCATTACTGTGGTATTGATTATTACCACCTCCTTTATTCTTCTTCAGGTGAACTACATGAAGAAGAAAGATATGGGCTTCGAAGATGAAGGAATTGTTTATTTTTTTGCAAATCAAAGTGTTTATAAAAACTACAAAGCATTTAGAAGTGAGCTGCTTCGACATCCCGATATTGAATATGTATCACGAATCTCCAAGCCAGCTGGTAAAATGACCTGGCAAAACGGATGGAAAATTAATGAAGTTTCATATCAATATACTTACCAACCTGCTGATCCTGATTATCTTCCTTTAATGGGCGTTGAAATGCTAAAGGGGCAAAAATTCGACTGGGAAAAACAGTGGCAAAAAGAAAAGGCTTACATTTTAAATGAAACAGCCGCAGAATGGATGGGACTTGATACCCTGACAGGTGGCGAATTTACGTTGGATAATGGAGAAGTAATCTATATCTTAGGCATTGTAGAGGATTTTCATTTTAATGATTTGCATCAACCCATTGGGCCATTAGTTATTGGATGGGATGATAGGGCTACCAGCATCAACGTGAAAATTAATCTTAAAAAAGCATCGGAAACACTGGCTTACATTAAAACTACATGGAATGATTTTGCCCCGGAATTCCCCTTTAATTATCATTTTCTCGACGATAGTTTAGATGAACTGTATAAGGATGATTTACGTACAGCAAAACTTTTTGGATTATTTGCCGGATTGGCAATTCTGATTGCTTGTCTGGGCTTGTTCGGACTTTCGCTTTTTATGAGCCTTCGCAGAACGAAAGAGATAGGCATCAGGAAAGTAAATGGGGCAAAAGTGCTGGATGTGATATTGCTGTTTTTTAAGGAATTTAGCATTTGGATATTGATTGCAAATGCTATTGCCTGGC
>CAYVSF010000068.1:0-9707 GCA_964453775.1 uncultured Bacteroidales bacterium | reverse complement strand
TATAATTCACTTAACAATAATAATTATTTTTATTACAATACAAATAAAAATTTTATGAAAAGAACGTTTTTGCTACTAGGGATTATACTTACAACCCTTTTTTCATTGAACGCTCAAATCGTGGATCCCGTAAAGTGGGATAATTCCAGTCGCCAGTTGGATGATGGAAATATTGAACTGGTTTTTAAGGCTCAAATAGATATGCCCTGGCACCTTTATGCCATGAACTTTGAAGATGGTGGACCGGTGCGTACGAGTTTTTATTTTAATGAGTCGGGAAACTATGAGCTCGTTGGGGAACCTACCGAAGAACCCGAGCCTGTAACGGAGTTTGATGAAACTTTTGGAATTACGGTGAAGTATTTCAGCGGACAGGCCACTTTCCGTCAAATTATCAAACCTCTTACCGATAAATCCTTTAAGGTGAGTGGCGATATTGAATACCAGGTTTGCCAGGAAGATAAATGTGTATACTTTAATCCTGAATTTTCGATAAATGTGAAAGGGAATGGAAAAGCAACAGCTGAAACTAAGGAGGAAGCAGCTGATGATGCAGCATTGAGTCAGGGAATTCCCGAACTTACACCACAGATTACGGAGGAGGCTCTGGAAGATGAAGCTGCAGCGGATTCCCCGGAGGATAAGTCGCTCATAGGATTTTTCCTGGTTTCCATGCTCTTAGGGCTGGCAGGAATTTTAACTCCCTGTGTTTTTCCAATGATCCCCATGACAGTGAGCTTTTTTATGCAGGGACAACAAAACAGGGTTGCATCTATCGTGAAAGCTTTAATATTTGGAATTTCTGTGGTGCTTCTTTATACAGCAGTGGGATTGATCGTATCGCTTACCTCTGCCGGTGCCGATCTAACTACAACATTGAGTACGCACTGGATTCCTAACCTGATTTTCTTCGTTCTCTTTTTGGTGTTTGCTGCTTCTTTCTTTGGCATGTTTGAAATTGTATTGCCCACGGGGCTCTCAAATAAAGCAAGTCGTCAGGTGGATAAAGGAGGTTGTTTGGCTTCGTTCTTTATGGCTTTAACACTTGTTTTAAAGTCCTTCTCATGTACTGGACCTATTGTAGGAGCCTTGCTTGTGAAGGCAGCAGGTGGTGATGTGCTGGAACCTGTCATCGGAATGTTTGGATTTGGATTGGCATTTGCCCTGCCATTCACACTTTTTGCGATTTTCCCAAGCATGTTGAAATCATTACCAAAATCCGGGGGATGGATGAATTCGGTAAAAGTGGTGTTGGGTTTCATTATTCTGGCTTTCTCCATGAAGTTTGTTTCTAATATCGATCAAACTTATCACCTTGGAATTTTAAGCCGTGATCTATATATATCCATTTGGATTGTGTTGTTTATTCTTCTGGGGATGTACCTGCTGGGTAAAATTAAATTCGCTCACGATAGCGATTTAAAACATGTGAGCGTATTCAGACTTGTACTGGCGATAGCTTCATTTAGTTTTGCCGTTTATATGGTGCCCGGATTATTTGGGGCAAATCTGAGCGGTGTTTCGGGATTGATGCCACCCCAAACCGCCCAAAAATTTGATATAACAGCTTATTCTGGAGGTCCTTCTCCGGATGGAGGGCAAGAGCTTTGTGATGAACCTTTATATGCCGATTTTTTGCACCTTCCTCATGGCCTGAATGGATATTACGAATATGAACAGGGAATGGCATGTGCAAGAGAATTGGATAAACCGGTTTTGCTTGATTTTAAAGGGCATGCTTGTAGCAATTGCAAAGAAATGGAGAATAAGGTCTGGTCTGATCCTAAAGTACTGAAGCGCCTGCAGGAAGACTACATTATTATTGCACTTTATGTGGACGACCGTACAAAGCTTCCGGAAGATAAATGGGTAAGTTCCGAATACGATGGCAAGGTGAAGAAGACCATCGGAAAAGTGAACGCAGACTTGCAAATATCCAAGTACAATATTAATTCGCAACCTTTCTATGTATTGGTAGATCCGCATACCGGCGAAAACCTTACCGAACCCATGGGGTTTGATTTAAAGGTTGAGCGTTTTGTGGAATTTCTGGATGCAGGAAAGAAAGCTTTTGAGAAGAAATAATTTCTTTTTAATATAAGTGAAATAGCAGTCCTCTAAAGCCTGCTATTTTTTTTGTCCAATACCTTTATAACATTCGTGGTTTTAACACTTGAATAGGCTCTGAAATAACCGAGGGCTCCATTCGAAAAATTTCCTGCTACATTTGCAGGGGGTGCATCAAAAGGACCTCCATTCCAGGTTGTTTCTCCAAGGATATTAATGATGTAGTTATAGTAGCCTTCATTGATCGAACGTGTTTCAAGGGTGATGGTATCGCCTATTTCTGCTTTTACACTTTGCACCTCCATGCCCTGGATATAATTTCCATTTACAAATGAGTCGTCGTAAAACATGTACTCATCTAAAGTGTCCGTTTCTAAAACTCCATTTTTATAAACCAGCCAAAGGTAAAAGTTATTTGGTGTTTCTGGTTCAAGGGTATATATCTTTATATCGATATAATCTGGTTCCCATCCGCTTTTTTTAAAACGAATTGAGTCGACTGGAGGTGCAGTGTTGAGCTTTGAGCTGGCTATATAGTTTGTTCCCTCCGCTTCTACCGACAGGGTATATGTTTTGCCTAATTTTCCAGCTATACTGTCTGTTTTATAAATGCCTGGCTCTTCTTCAGTAAGCAGAAAACTGTTTTCGCCATCTTCAAGTAGTACCAAAGCATCAACAATAGGTTCTGCAGGCGCATTGGAAAAATAACCTGCACTTTTTTTAACAGAAATAGTGTGTCGTTTTAGTTCATTGCTTATTGCTCCATCGATCACTATGCGATCATAGGTAGAATCCAACTCAATTTCGATTTCTTCTGTGCAAGCTGCCAAAAGGAGACTTGCTATGGCAATCACGCTGTTTGTTAGTATTTTTCTCATCGTTCTAGAAATAAAAATTATAAGTAATAGATGGTATTATGGGAAAAAGATAGACCTTTTCAGCTTTGGTTATTGTGGGGTCTTCTTCATCCTGGTAAAAGCTTATCATCCAGGCGTTTTTTCTATTGTAGACATTATATACCGAAAGGTTAATTTCGCTTCTGAAACCTTTTGTTCTTTCGGGTTTTGTCTTATAGTTTAGCGAGAGATCCAACCGATGGTAAGGATCCATTCGGTATTCATTTCTTCCCGAATAGATCGGGACTACAAGTCCCTCGTATTCATAGCGTCCTGTTGGAAAGGTAACAGGCATGCCTGAGGTGTATATCCAGTTTGCAGCAAAGCTCCATTTATCGGTAATATCGTAATTTGCTACCAATGCAAGATTATGTGGCCGATCGTAGCTAGCCGGATAGGCCTTACCATTATTGATTTCAGGGATTTTTCTTTCTGTTTTTGAGTAGGTGTAACTGATCCAGCCGGTAAGATCGCCCAATTGTTTTCTTAGCATAAATTCCAGTCCGTAGGAAGTTGCTTTTCCAATTCTAAATTCGCCTTCCAGCTCCGGATTTAGCAGGATTTCTGCATGGTCTTTAAAATCGATTTGATTTTGCATCTCTTTGTAATATACTTCCATCGATGCTTCTACCTCATTATTGAAGAAGTTTCTAAAGTAACCCACGGCATATTGATTTGCAATTTGGGGTTCGATATTTGGTGATGCGGGAATCCAAATATCCAGTGGAGAACCTGCTGTACTATTGGATGCCAGATGCAGGTATTGTTTGGTTCTGGAGTAGCTTGCTTTGACAGAAGCATTTTCTCCAACTTGATATCTTAATCCCAGTCTGGGTTCCAATCCGAAAAAGGTGTTGAATATTTCACCTCTCTGGTACCTTGTTGAGTCTATGGTGTTGTAGTTTTCATCAAAATTGTAAATAGTTGTAGCTCCCATGTTTTGGAATACAGTTCCGCTTAGTCCGTAATTTACGCTTAGCTTGTCGGTTAGGCTGTGTTCATTTGAAATGTAGGCAACATACTCCAGGGCATTGGAGGTGGGCATTTGTATAGCGTTAAACATTGTTGAATCGCCCAGTCCTTTTGCATGTCCAGGATTAAAATGATGATAGGTAGCTCCGACACCAAATTTGATGGTGTTATTGGGATTTGGGTAATAGTTGAAATCAGCCTTGAATTTGATATCAACAAGATTGGAAGTCCACATAAACTGTTGTTCTCCTAACTCATAATCGTAATCGCTTAGGATTATCGAAAAATTTGAAAAAACTTTGTCCGAGAATAAGTGATTCCAGCGAAGTGTTCCTGTTTTATTTCCCCAGTTAAAACCAAAGAAATCATCATAATTAAAGACATCCCGGCCGAAATAACCGGAAAGAAACAACCTGTTTTTTTCGTTGATCCTGTAGTTTAACTTTGTGTTTAAGTCGTAAAAATAGAGCTGATTTTTTCGTAGCTCTTCATCGCGCGAAAACATTAAAAAGATATCGGCATAGGATCGCCTTCCCGAGAGGACAAATGAAGCATCCTCGGTAAAAATTGGACCTTCGAGTGTAAGCCTGCTTGATATCGTTCCAATTCCACCGGTTCCGCTTAGTTTGTTTTTATTGCCCTCTTTCATCCGAATGTCCAACAAAGACGAGAGTCTGCCACCATAGCGTGCAGGGATATCTCCTTTGTATAGCTTTAAATCGTTGATAGCATCGTTATTGAAAACCGAGAAAAATCCCATTAGATGGGAAGCATTATAAACAGTTGCTTCATCTAAAAGAATAAGATTCTGATCGACCGAACCACCCCGTACATTAAAACCGGAAGATCCTTCTCCGGGAGATTGTACACCGGGTAAAAGTTGAATGGCCTTAATAATGTCGGTTTCTCCCATGAGCGCCGGGATCTGTTTTATCTGTTTTTTCTGGAGTTTAACCGTACTCATTTCTACCTTACGAACATTCTCATTTTTTTTCTTTGCTGTGATCTTAACTTCTTTAATCGCTTTTGTTTCTCTTTTTAATGCAATGTTTAATTTCTGATTTCTAAAGAGTGCTACCTTCTCCTGATGCGGTTCGTATCCCAGATATGTATAATCAAGGCTGTAGTTTCCAGCTGGCAGTGTGAGTGAGTAGAATCCGTAGACATTTGTAATGGTGCCAGTGGACAGGGATTTTACCTGTATGGTTGCTCCAATAAGTTCTTCTCCTTCGGGCGAATTTACATAACCACTAATGGTATACTTTTCTTGAGCTGTTAACACTAGAGGAAGTAGTATAAAAAAGACAATTGGAATAATATTTTTCATTTTATTTTCATTAAAATTTTATGGCATTTTACAAGAATGATGCCAAGCTCTAAAGGAGAAATCAGAAAATGGCTTATAAGTCGCTTTTTTTTGTTTTTTTCACTACTAGTGTATATAATAGACTAATGATTGCCAGAAATGCACTTAATCTTCCAATGAAATCCCCGTGTATAACGTAAAAAGTGGTGGAATTGTTAACTGGAACAATTTGATCTATAGCTGTTTTAGTATCTTTTCCTGTGGCTGCAAGAATGTCCCCATTGGCTGCAATGAAACCTGAAATCCCGGTATTGGCAGACCTGGCTATTGCCCTTCTTGTTTCTATAGCACGTAGTCGTGCAAATGAAAAATGCTGCTGATAGCCAACGCTCGATTTTAGCCAACCGTCATTGGTCATGATAAAAATGATATTGGCTCCTTTGGCAACAAATTCATTTACATGTTCTCCGTAGATAGATTCAAAACAGATAACCGGTGCAATAATAGCCGGCTTCTCGTGATGTGGGAAGATGGTTCTCTCTTGCTGTCTTCCTCTTAGGCCTTGAGTTCCTCCAAGTTCTAACAGCCAATCAGAAAGAAATCCAAAAACTTTAGGATAGGGGATGCTTTCAACTCCAGCGACCAGCTTTGATTTATGGTAGAGCGGAATGGTAAGACTGGTGTCAATCTGAATGGCAGAATTATAAAGTCGTAATACAGGCTTTTCTTTTTCAGTGTTTTTTATTCGCATGGTTTCAAGTCCCGTAATCATGGTGATATTTGGGTGTCTTTTTGCGAAATCTTTTAGTTGTTGGATATGTTCATTGGTTTGTAAACTGTCCAGCCAAACCGTATCGTGAATGGCTGTTTCAGGACCAATAATGTAATCTGTTTTTGTGCCGGCAATGCTATCAGCCAGTTCCAGAAGATCTTTAAGCTGCTTTTCCTGGCTGCTGCTGAATTTTGTGGTAAAAGGATCGATATTGGGCTGGAGTACAGCAATAGTTAAATCTTTTTGTTTGCTGATTTTATCAGGTTGCAAGCTAAAAGAAGTCCATAAAGGTATTCCGGTTAAAAGCGCAAGGAAGAGGGCTCGTGCAATTAGCTTGTTGTTTTTGTAGTAGAATGCCCTGGCAAGTCCCACGATAGAAAGGTTAACCAGCCATATCCATAAGCTGCCTCCTTCCACACCAGTATATTCGTACCATTGAACAAGGTTCGGCTGGTTTGCAAATGCGTTTCCCAGGTTAAGCCAGGGCCAGGATAACTGCGAATGCAGGTAAAAATGTTCAAGAGCCAGCCAGTACAGAACCATGGCTACACCACCCGTTTGTCTGCCCAAAATTCTTTTGGATAGATGACCCATGTAAAAAACAAAGGTCATAAATAGAGAATTGAGCAGCATTACAATTGCCATACCTGTTGGAGAGGTATAATAAATCCAGAAAGTGGTAAGGATATTCCAGGTAAGAAAAGTAATGAAAGCATAAGTTGTTATATTCACAGCCTGGTTTTCTTTTTTCTTTGCTGTATGGTTGTATTCGATCCAAAGCAGGGGAGTTAGCCCTACTAAAGCAAAACCACCATGACCGAAGGGGAGCCATGCAAAAGACAGTAAGACGCCACTTAACAGAGATAACAATACTTTTTGTAAACGGGTCATTTTTTTAAACTGTAATTTTGTTTTTCTTTTTCTTGTTTACCAAATATACGCCCAAGATAATAAAACCGATAAATACCAGCTGTATGGGGCTCAGTTGTTCTCCATCCATTACACCCCACATGATAGCAAAGATAGGTATGATGTAGGTTACAGATGCAGCAAAAAGTGCAGAAGAATACTGAATTAGGGTATTAAATATGGTAAGCGCCAGTACGGAAGCAAAGACAGCCAGTAAACTGATGAACCCCAGATCGGCCCATAAGGTTGCACTTTCTGCGGCTTTACTGAAATCGTAAGGAAAAAGGGTAAGAAGTGAAACCGGCCCAATGATAAAGAATGCAAGGCTGGTTATTTCCAGACCTGTTAAGCCTTTGATCCGATATTTAATATGATTGGCATTGAAGCCATAACACATCGTGGCCAGGACGATAAAAATTCCATACCAGTTAAATTCCATTTCATGCACTGCAACAAATGGATTTTTTAGGATTAAACCAACAGCTCCTATTAATCCCAGAAAAATACCTACTGCATTTATAAAGCGGGCTTTGCTATTGTAAAAAATCAATCCAATAATGAGTGTAAATAAAGGAGCAAGTGAGTTCAAAACGCCGGCAAGGCTGCTTTCAATTTGTGTTTGTGCTTTGGTAAAAAGAAAGGCTGGAATAATGGTTCCAACAATTCCTACTTCCAGAAGATGCCCAAAGTTCTTTTTCGAGATCTTTCGAATATATTTTATGCTTACAGGCAGAAATGCAATATAAGAAAAAAGTATTCTGAATGACGCCACCTGGGTATGAGTAAAACTCCGAAGCCCTTTTTTCATCAGAATAAAGGAACTTCCCCAAAGCATCGATAAAAGAATTAAAGTGGCGAACTGCCATGCTTTATTGTTGAGATCGTATTTTGCTTTCAAAACTGGATTTTTTATGGTGCAAAGATAGTTTTTCTAATATGAATCCAACACCTTGAAACTCTATTCTGCTTTTCGTTTCATCAACACTTGTCAATGTGAAAAGAATTGTTCCTAAAGTATTCAAGCTTTTTGATCAACAAATATCTTCACCTTGTGTTTACAAATAAGTGCATTTAGCAGGATAATTCAGATAGTTTGAATTGTATTGATAATCATGTCTGATATTTTCATCTTTCACATCTAAAAAACTATTTTTGTGAAGTTATATTTTTAAATCGACTGCAATATGAAAGAATATCCCATTTATATAGCTGGAGAATTTTTGAAAACGGATCAACTGCTTAAGGTGCAAAACCCATTTAATCAAGAGGTTATTGCAGAGACCTGTCTTGCTGGAACCACTGAGTTGGAGAAAGCTATAGTTAAAGGTCGCGCTGTGAAAAATGAGATGAGGGATTTGCCTGCTTATAAACGATTTCAAATATTGAAACAACTTTCAGAAGCAGTTGGCGATCACATGGAGGAGATGGCCATGCTTTTAGCACAGGAAGCCGGTAAACCGCTTCGTTTTGCGAAGGGAGAAATTGCAAGAGGGCAGCAAGTTCTTTTAGTGGCTGCCGAGGAAGCGAAAAGATTGCCGCGGGAATATTTTTCCATCGACTGGACTGCAGCCGGGGAAAATAAGGAAGGATTAGTGAAGTACTTTCCCATAGGATTAATTGCCGGGATTGCACCTTTCAACTTCCCCTTAAATCTGGCCTTGCATAAAATTGCACCAGCGATAGCATCAGGGAATCCTATAATTATTAAACCTGCCAGAAATACACCCCTATCGGTTTTGAATTTTGCCAGGATGGTTGATCAAACTGATCTGCCCAAAGGAGCTTTCTCAGTTTTACCTATGGACCGGGAAGCAGGCAATCAATTGGTGACCGATGAAAGAATAAAAATGCTGTCATTCACAGGATCGCCGCAGGTAGGTTGGAAAATGAAACGCGAAGCAGGAAAGAAGAAAGTAGCGCTTGAATTGGGAGGAAACGCTGGAGTGATCGTTTCGAAGGATGCCGATCTGGACCTGGCAGTTCAAAAATGTACGGTCGGTGGTTACGCTTATTCTGGTCAGGTTTGTATTCATGTCCAACGCATTTTTGTGCAGGAACAGGTATTTGACAATTTTATAGAAAAATTTAAAACCGCAACCCAAAAATTAAAATTTGGGGATGTGCAGGATCCAGAAACAGATATTTCGGTGATGATAGATGAGGACAATGCTAAGCGTGTTGAGGAATGGGTAGAAGAAGCAAAATCCGATGGGGCAGAGGTCTTGTTTGGTGGAAATAGAAAGGGAGGATACTATGAGCCTACCATTATTACAAACACAAAATCAACCATGAAAGTCTGCGCTCTGGAGGTTTTCGGTCCGGTAGTCACTGTTGAAAAATATAGAGATTTCTCAGAAGCAATAGAACAAATCAATAATTCGCGTTATGGATTGCAGGCAGGGGTTTTTACAAATAGCATCAATGAAATGAACCATTCTTTCAATGAAATAGAAGCCGGTGGAATCATTATTAATGACGTTCCCACATTTCGTGTTGATCATATGCCTTATGGAGGTGTAAAAGACAGTGGTTTTGGTAGAGAGGGGCTAAAATACAGTATACATGAAATGATGGAACCCAGATTAATGGTAAAAAATACCAATTATTAATTACGGCGGTTGGAGGTTGCATGGATTTGTTATTTTTATTTAAAGGTATTTATAAAAAATATAGACCCAAAATTTCAAAAGTTAATTTTTCATACGGAAGGGAGCTTTTCAATCTAGGAGTTATTTTTTTTATTATACAAATTGCTGCAATAGTTCAATATCAAACGGCAAATATA
>CAYVSF010000067.1:0-9754 GCA_964453775.1 uncultured Bacteroidales bacterium | reverse complement strand
CATTACCCGGTTTTTTCCCAATGTTCATGACAGCTGCTGGCACGATTAAACCGACAAAAGTATTGGTGTTGGGTGCTGGAGTGGCCGGTTTGCAGGCGATTGCCACAGCGCGAAAACTGGGGGCTGTGGTCGAAGCCTTTGATGTGCGTGCTGCCGTAAAGGAAGAAGTGGAAAGCCTTGGCGGTAAATTTGTAGAAGTAGAAGGGGCAGAAGACGATGCCTCGGCAGGAGGCTATGCAGTTGAACAGACAGAAGAGTTTAGAAAAAAGCAGATGCAGGCCATTCATGACCATGCTGTAAGTGCTGAAGTAGTTATCTGTACTGCTCAAATACCCGGCAAAAAGGCACCACTGCTGATTCCTAAAGACACTGTGGAGCAGATGAAGCACGGTTCTGTTATTATTGATCTGGCAGCTTCATCCGGAGGCAACTGTGAGTTAAGTGAGAATGGAAAAGAAATACAGCACAATACTATTAAAATCATTGGAGAATCTAATTATCCTGCCTTATTGCCGGCTGACTCCAGTAAAATGTTCGGTAATAATTTACTTAATTTCATGAAGTTGCTGATCGATGAGGAAGGAAATGTAAATCTGAATTTTGAGGATGATATTGTAAAAGGTACATGTCTGGCCCATGACAGGCAGATTATTAATGAACGGGTAAAAGAAACACTGAATTTATAAAATACATCATATGGAAGTTATATTAGAATTTATTTATGTCAACAGTGAAGCAATCTTTATTGTAATCCTGTCCGTCTTTCTGGGAATTGAGGTAATATCTCATGTGCCGGCTATTCTGCATACCCCCCTGATGTCGGGTGCTAATGCTATACACGGAGTGGTTATTATTGGAGCCATAATCGTACTTGGTCACGCAGAGACTACCGCCAGTCTGATTCTTGGATTCCTTGCCGTTTTTTTGGGAACGCTAAACGTGGTAGGTGGTTTTGTTGTTACCGACAGGATGTTGGATATGTTTAAAAAGAAAAATAAATAGACCTTATGGATAAAATAGTAGAATACTCAAGATTTCTTGAATTTGCTCTTAGCGATTCGATTCTTGAGATTATATACCTTATTGCTTCGATTCTCTTTATCTGGGGACTAAAAAATCTGAGTCATCCGGATTCGGCAAAAAAGGGAAATTTGCTTGCTGCGGCAGGTATGGTTATTGCTATTATTGGCACAATATTTTTACATAAGCACAATGGTGAGCATATTCATAATATTGGCTATATAATAGCAGCAATTGCGCTTGGCACGATAGTCGGCTGGCTTATAGCAATCCGGGTGAAGATGACAGCTATGCCTCAACTGGTATCTTTTTTTAATGGTATGGGAGGTGCAGCTGCAGCATTGATTTCATTGATGGAATTTCCTAATATCAACCAGGAATTGCTCAACGAATTTGGAATGGCAAATTGGCAAAGTTTGGTCATTTTTATGGGGTTGGTCATTGGAAGTGTTTCTTTTTCAGGAAGTATGGTTGCTTTTGGCAAGCTGGATGGAAAGATAAAAGATATTCGATCAAAGTTATTACGGGGTATAAATATTGTTTTGCTTGTCGGTATTGTTGTTTTTATAAGTATATTAATGTCCACTGGTGATGTGCAGCCCGAAAGTTTAATGACCTATGTGTACATTCTACTTGCAGTGAGTTTGTTATATGGTGTCCTTTTTGTAATGCCTATTGGCGGTGCAGATATGCCTGTCGTTATTTCGCTATTGAATTCATTTACCGGAGTTGCAGCTGCAATGGGTGGTTTCCTTTACGATAACCTGGTTATGCTTACCGGTGGAATACTTGTTGGTTCTGCAGGTACCATTTTAACTGTTTTAATGTGCAGGGCAATGAACCGATCTTTGTTTAATGTTATTATTGGGGCATTCGGTGCAGGGGGTGCTGCAGCGGATAGTGAAGAGGGTGATGTCAAGGAAATTTCTGTAACGGATACCGCGGTTTTACTCAGTTATAGCCCAAAGGTAATGATTGTACCAGGTTACGGTTTAGCCGTTGCGCAGGCCCAGCATTTGGCACATGAACTGGATATTATTCTGAGCGAGAAAGGAGTGGATGTGAAATATGCTATTCATCCTGTTGCCGGCAGGATGCCCGGACATATGAATGTTTTGTTGGCCGAAGCTGATGTTCCTTATGAAAAATTGCTTGAAAGTGATGAAGCAAACGAGCAGATGAATAATGTAGACGTGCTTGTGGTCGTAGGGGCTAATGATGTGGTGAATCCAGCTGCCGAAGATGATCCCTCCAGTCCAATTTACGGAATGCCAATTGTGAAAGCCCTCAAGGCGAAGAATGTGATTGTGATGAAACGTGGTATGGGAAAAGGATACGCAGCGATTGAAAACAGACTGTTTTATCATGAAAAGACCCGCATGCTTTTTGGGAATGCCAAAGATTCGATTCAAAAGATATTGGAAGAAATTAAAACACTATAAATTTTTACTCGATGAAGTTAAATGGAGCGCAAAGGTGCTCCATTTTTTTTTGCTTCTATTTTCTTTTTGAACTTGGTCTTTGCATAATTTGAAGTTATCTTTATGGGTGATTGGTAATATCCTTGAACACTTTATATAATTTGCATAAGATGAAAAGACAATTCTATTTTATTGCCACCTTTCTTTTTCTGATTCAAAGTTGCACGCCTGCATACTATGCTATTCAGCAAAATTCTGACGGAGATTATCTATACCTCGATGGCAGTTTATCTGAATCTCATGGGATTCCCGTATTAACTGTGAAAGGTAAACCCTACAGGGCAGGTCTTCAATATGGAGTTCTATTGGATCCCTACCTGGAGGCTATGAATAATACGGTAGATAGTCTGGTGGAAGAGTACATTGGTAGTTCTGCTCTAAAGAAAGGCATTGCCAGGATTGTTCTGAAAAAGCGAATTAAGGCAATTGAAGAAGAAATGCCGGAAAGATATCTGGAGGAATTGGAAGGAATTGCTGATGGGTCAATTTTATCAACATTTGAAGTGAAAAGGCTGGCTTATTTTCCCCAGTTGTTTTTTAAGATTAGCTGCACCTCTTTTGTGATAAAGGATGATGATCAGTTGGTGCATGGCCGTAATCTGGATTGGTCGGGTATTGATGCCATAACTGCCTTCCCGCTTATTGTGAATTATGAAATTAATGGGTATTATCCGTTTACTAATATGACCTTCATAGGATATCCTGGTGTTTATACGGGTATGAATGAAGAAGGACTGTCGCTCTCTATTAATATGAATAACTCGCCACCTGAAAAAGGAAAGAAAGTGGAAGAATACCACACCGGGATGCCACTTGCTTTTAAAGTACGGGCGATGCTGGAAGAGTGCCGCAGTTTGGTAGAAACGACTGCTTCCCTTAAAGATTATGCTACACATGCCTGGTTTATTACTGCAGGAAGCAGAGCAGACAAAAGTGGGAATGTGTATGAGCTCACTCGAGGGGAGATGATGGTTACCCCAATGGAAAAAGATTTTCTTTTTGTAGAAAATTTAAGTCTTACAAAGAAAGGTCGCTAAGACTACAGTCCTGCCAGACAAAGCAATATATTCAATATCGCCAGAATCGATAAGGTGGAAGAGCTTTATTCAGCCATCAGAAAGGATGATTTGATTGAAAAAAGCTATGATATACTCTCGAATTCAACTTACTATGAAAATGCACATGCTCCATTTTTTGCAGGTTCTGTAAATAACAGGCTTACTGTGAAAAGCTGTATCATGGATAATCTTACCCATACCATTTATTTTAGCTACGGTCCGGGATTAGCCGCCAACCGGCAATATTACAGGTATAAACCCGGGGGAAAATCTTTGAGCATGTTTAAAGCCCCTTTGCAATCGCAAGAGTTTATGACGTTTAAAAACATGAAGAAGTTCGGGAAATGGATTCAAAACAGCTTGGATGATAGTCCTGATAAAATGGATTACCAAAGAATTATCAGGGCTGTTGGTTCTGCGGAATTGCCCGGCGCATATAAATCTTACCTCATGGCTACCTATTATGATAAGTTAAAGGATAAAGATGGTGTTTTTGGAAGCTTGAAAGACTATCTTAATGCAGCTGAAAATTATCCGGAGGCCTATGTATTTGCAGCAGATATGTATCACAAGTATAAGGATTATGAAGAAGCGGTTAGTGTACTCAACCAATTACTGCTTATGAGAAGAATCACACCCTGGGATGAATACAGGGCATATCGTGAGTTGACTAAAAATTACCTTAGGTTTGAAGATCAAAGTACAGCCAGGGAAGCAGCCAATAAATATTATCAGAAATTTTTAGAACTATCGGGTAACTATTTTATAGATGAGCGAGTAGAAAAGGAAATAGAAGAATTAAAGAAATTGATGGAGAAGGACAATGATTAACGCAGATGAAGCCAGGATTCATAAGGCAAGGGATCTGATCCAGCAGGCAGAGCATGTGACGGCATTCACGGGAGCAGGGATATCCGTTGAAAGTGGCATTCCCCCTTTTAGAGGAAATAATGGAATCTGGACAAAATATGATCCTATTGTACTTGATTTGGATTACTTTTATTCCAATACAGCGGCCAGTTGGAAGGTAATCAAAGATATATTCTATGCCTATTTTGGGGATGCAAAACCAAATCCGGCGCATATAGCCATTGCAGATTTGGAGAAATCTGGAAAAGTAAAGGCAGTGATTACGCAAAACATTGATAATTTGCATCAGGCTGCAGGAAGCCGGAAGGTATTCGAATTTCATGGGAATAGCCAACGTCTGGTCTGTATGAAATGCGAAGAGAAGTGGCCTGTAAAAGTGGATTTGATTGCCCCGGATGTTCCTCTATGCCCCAAATGCAACGAACGGTTGAAACCGGACTTTATCTTTTTTGGAGAACAGATACCCCCGGAAGCCTACACGGGTTCAATGCATCAAGCCCAAACGGCAGATGTTTTTTTGGTTGTAGGGACAACAGGAGAGGTCATTCCTGCTGCAAATATCCCATATATGGCAAAGCAAAACGGCGCCCTCATAATAGAAGTGAATATGGAACCCTCTGCTTTTACTTCTTCCATAACAGATATATATTTGGAAGGAAGTGCCTCGGAAATTTTACCCCTGCTTACGAATACTAATTAAATTATTTATTTGGATACAGGATATTTTGTAACTTATGAAGAATTGAAATATGGATAAAGAAATATTTAAAATACAGGAAGGTCAGGATTATATTGAACTGATAAAACTTCTCAAAGCTATGCAGCTGGCAGCCAGTGGAGGAGAAGCAAAAGCTATGGTAGAGGATGGTTTGGTGAAGTTGAACGGAAATACCGAATCGAGAAAAAGAGCGAAGCTGAGGGCTGGAGATGAGGTTCAATGTTTTGACCAGCTTATAGTTATTGAATCCTAATGTTGAATTAAAATTAGATAATATGTCATTCCAGGAACTTGCTAAATCAAGATTTTCGTGTAGAAAATACAAAGACAAAAAAGTTGATAAAGAAACATTGGTGCAGGTCCTCGAGACCGCACGTATAGCACCATCGGCAAAAAACAATCAACCCTGGCAATTTATTGTTATCCAGAAAAGAGAGAATTTGGTTAAGCTTCATGAATGCTACAAGGGTGAATGGTTCAAGACAGCGCCTGCAATTATAGCAGTTTGTGGCGATCATAGTGAAGCCTGGAGGAGACCCGATGGGAAAATACATACAGACATTGATGTGGCTATTGCCGTAGACCATTTAACTCTGGCTGCAACAGATGCAGGTTTGGCTACTTGCTGGATTTGTAAATTTGATGTCATGAAATGTGTAGAGATTCTGAATCTTCCCGAAGATATGGAACCGGTTGCCCTTATCCCTATCGGTTATCCAGATGAAGAACCAGATTTGAACAGGCATAAAGATATGCGAAAACCACTTGATGAGATTGTCCACTGGGAGCGGTTTTTCTTTAAATATTTTAAGAAATAGAAGCGGGTGCTTTCCGTCTTTTTAAATCAATATCTCGTATTAGTCGGATTTTTAAAAGCAAGCAACTATAAATATAAAACATTATTTATAAGTTGTTTGCTTTGTTTTTAATGTATTTCCGCATTTCTTGGTAATGATTCCCTTCCCAATAAATTTTTTTGCAGTTATTGCATTGGAAAAAGCGATTAAAATATTTTTTTGTATCCTTCGGGATTTGATCCTGAACGAGAGATTTCTTCACTTCTTGTATTTTGCCATTGCATTCCATGCAACGTGTAAATGGAGCCATCTTATCTCTAAGCTGGAATCGCTCAAGTACCTCTTCAAATTGTAAATTTGGTTGTACCGTCCTCACATATGCTCCAAGTTTTACTTTCCCGTTAAAAAGGATGCCTTTGTCACGGGTTAATACTATTCGCTTTTCTTTCTCCGCTTTATTAATAATGTATTCATCTTCAAAATCATTGCTGTAAAGACTGTCAAATCCTGCCAGACGTAAAAAACGAGCTAATTTACCAAGGTGAACATCCAGGATAAAGCGAAATTCATCCGGGTATTTCCCGTGAACTTTTGAGAGTTGGTGAATAGTGAATTTTAAAAAACCGGGGAAGACAGCGATATGATCTTCATTTTGAATTTGGTAATGAAATCCAATCGATTTATTATTCGCTAGTATTAAGTCTACCTCAGTGTGAGGAATACCTAAAGCTTCAATCTTATCTTTAACATTATCTTTATGACGAAGAGATAGCTGTATTGATCTTTGCCTAAGTTGATGTGGTAAAAATTCATTTAAGTAAGAATAGAACCTTATGGAAAAATAGCCGGCCATAGCAGACTGGATTTATGACAATTCTTTTTGCATCCATATAATGTCAAAATAGTTTCCGAATTTTTTACCTACATTTTTAAACAGGCCGCATTCCTTAAAACCGTTTTTTTTATGAAAACGGAGGCTCTCTTCGTTTTCTGAAGAGATACTTGCCAGGATATTTGTAACAGGAATAGCTTTTGCCTGTTCTATTAGTTTTTCAAGGATTTGGTTTCCAATCCCCTGTCTGTTATACTCAGGCGCAATAAAATAGGTAATTTCGGCTGTATGAAGAAAGCTGGTTGCCGGGTGAAATTTGTGGAGCAGGCCAAATCCAATGACTTCATTTTTTTCATTTTCAGCAATATAAAAAGGATACCCCTCGGCACTTTCGAAGAATTTGTCCAAATAATTCATCCCTACTTTCGTCTCGGGATAAGCTGCAGTTCCATTTTCAACATAATAATTGAAAATCTTCAATATACTGGCTTTATCACTGTGCTTATATTCCCGTATTTTATAAGTCATTTTAAAATGTTTAATTCAAACCTTCAAATGAAAACGCAAAGATTGTACCGCTTATTATTCCCTGTTTCCTGTTATTTTTATGATCCAGGGGATGAAACTAATTTCAATAAGGGTCAGTATACCTAATTCACCTCTCCAAAGTGCATAATTTCCTAAAATATCTGCCAGGGGGCGTTTAACAGCAGCACTAAAGATGATCAATTCAAATATAAAAACGCCCGCAGTCCATAATAGTCCTGTTTGTAGCAATTTTTCTTTTGTCAGGTTGCTGGTTTTAACATAAAGATAAATAAAAGTTACCATTAGTAGTAACGCTATTCCATGGGCTGCTAATGCACCCTGAATTTGTCCCCATTTTGGGATGAAAATATTAATTTTTAAGTAATCTTCGACCATCATTACAATGATGAGCAAGAGGAATGTCAGGATTGTATTTGTTCTTACCTTCATGCTATTTCAATTATATAGTGCTTATAACTAGGGCTGGAAGCTGATATAATCAACCATTAGCCCAATCTCCAAATCAGAGAATCCATTCTCCATTAAGATTTCTTTATCATCATTAAAAGTTCGAATAAAATGCTTTCGGTTCTGATCCATTTTTTCAAATCCACTTCTATATGTGTCGATAGCATCTTTGAGGTCTCTTTTGCACCAATAAACATGTCCAAGTGAGATATAGTCTTCCTTTGCTGCCTGGTTAGGTGCTTCAATTATTTTCCTAAAGTAGTTTTCAGCTGTGTCGAGTTTTCCCATTTTTAGTGAAATCCAGGCTATTGGACGACGTATTTTATGGTTATCGGGTGAGAGATATTCCACTTTAAAGTAGTATTTCAATGCTTCATCATATTCTTTAAGACTCACCAGTGTATTTCCGATATAGGCTTGAATATAAAGGTTCTCCGGTTCCTGTTGTTCAGCTAGTTTGTAATAATCCAGGGCCTGATGATGATCATCAAGATAGCGGTAACAAAGTGCAATCTTTTTATTCAGCCATGCTTTGTTGCTGTCGAAAAGTTCTGCTTTTTTATAATATTTCAATGCGGATTTATAATTTCCGAGCCTTTGAAAGCAATATCCGACTTTCTCAAACAATTCTGATGTCGACACACCTTCTTTCTCCAAATTTTGATACAAAACAGTAGCCTCTTCAAAACGATCTTTTTCAAAATAGTATTCGGCAATAAGTTGCACAAAGGATTGGTCAATATTGAAAATTGTTCTTAAAGGCTCTTCAAAAACGGTTATATCTCTCTCAAAAATATCTTTGATTTCATGCCTAAAGGGATGCAGTTTGAAGAAGCGGTATAAATCCTGGATATATTGTGTGATAATTTGCTTGGACTGAATTTCTGGTTTCAACATATTTTCCTGCTCTGCAATTTCTCCGATATTGTCCATTTCTGCGTTGAAGAGTTCCATCATATTATCCTTATGCGTGTCAGGAATAAATTGAAGATTAAGACAGAAGCTATATTTGTCCGAATTACACATGTAATGCGAATCTTCCAGCTTTTCAACAAATGGTCCAAGGTCAATTTTATCTGAAGAAAGGGAGTTTTTAATGTGCTCATTCTCCTTGTAAAAAGGCAGGAACCAATTCGTAATAGTATTAAAGAAAGGGAAATGCTTTAATTTGGAGAAAGCACTCATAAACACATCGGCTCCTTCAATTTGCATTTGAGAAAACTCTTGTAGCTTGTCCATCAGATCAGGACTGTCCTGGAAAACACGCTCCCAATCCGGGTTTTTATCTTCCAGAAAGTTTTCCGATATGATGTTCTCAATATCCAGCTTCTTTTCAATTTTCGATTGCATCTTCATCATCTCCGGAAGAATTTCGGTTTCCCACTTTTTGGTGATCTTTTCGGTATCCTGTGCTTTAATGAATTGCTGTAGAAAAAATTCCAGATATTCCCTGAAATATTCCCAATTGGTGAAATTGTTAATTTCCTCTTGCAGTTTGGGATAGAGAGCTATTCGTTTCCTGTAAAGTTGCAGGTTAATGAATATCCCAACAAGAGCACGCTGCCATACTTGGTGTTCCTGTTGCTCAAATAGTTTAAATAGCAAAAAGAATTTTTCCTGATCGAAGTTTCTAAGCAAACTAAGTGTAAGGGCACTGGCCAGTATTGTCTTATCGTGCCAGGGAATTTTTTTAGAATAGCAAAAGGTCTCTACCAGCTTAATTTCCGGTTCTTTGTACAAATCAGAAAGCCAAACCAGTTTAAAGATTTTGCTTAAAGATTCTTCCCTGCTTATGTGTTCTGTGTCTTCACTTTCTCCCAGTTGTATTTTATTTTCCCTGAGGATTTTATCTAACTCTGCGTCAAATGTGATGTTCTTTAAAAGGCGAATACTTTCTTCCCTGGTTCTGTAGCTTTGAATTTGCATGCTCTTTTTAAGCGCATATATTTGAAGGCTGGGTATTTGGGATAGCAGCTCATCTT
>CAYVSF010000066.1:0-9833 GCA_964453775.1 uncultured Bacteroidales bacterium | reverse complement strand
AACCTTCCATGGTGAAGGGAAACATATCATTGGCCTCGCCACCAGGAGGTTCGAACATGGCAGAGACATATTCAACCGATGAATATTTTTCCAGCTCTGCCTTAAACAGGCTAAATTTGGTCTGTACTTCCGAGTGTACATTTTCAAAAACTATCAGGTTGCTTTGTTGGGCGCCCATCCCCTTTTTTATGGCGTAATTGGTTTGCAGACTGATAACCAGAACAGCTGCTATCAATACGATAAGTACGGTATATTGCACAACCATCAGGCTTTTACTCATGCCCCTGCTTTTCACATGATGTCGGTAAGCATAGTCCAATGCAGGATGGATTTTTGCAATAACCTGGCGCAGCGAGGGAATAGCTCCGGCCAATATTCCCAAAACCAAAAAGAGCACAAGCAATCCTCCATACAATAATCCGTTTCCTGCTATAAGATCCAGTCCAAAATATTGCCGGATACTTGCATTTGCCAGGATGGTTAGGATAATGGTAAGGACCACTGAAATAAATGATATCAGGCTGCCTTCCAAAAGAAAATATTTCAAATTCCCCAGGCGTGAGGCTCCCAAAACTTTTGAGAGGTAAAGGTATTTTTCACTAAAGGCTGCCATCCCAATATTCAGGTTGGCATAGTTAACCAAGGCAATGATGAGCAAAACCAAAGCTGCAGCCGCCATGGTATAGATGATGGTCATGCTGCTGTTGGCTTCAATTTCACGAAGCTTTGCCGAGTGCAAATGAATATCCGAAAGCGGTTGAAGATGTGCATGCACCTCCACCTCCTCCTCCATTTCGAAACGGTCGATAAAAAACTGTTTGAAATTCTTTGAGATATTCTGTGGGTTGGCATTTTCAGATAAAAGCAGGTAGGTCCATGCCCATCCACGAAATACGCCTTCTCCGGTTGGTGAGGCAATAAATGCAGGGTGAAAATGGCTGTTTGCCGGAAGGCCTTCCATCACTCCCTGCACGGTAAAGCTTTTTCCCCGGGCATAAAACTGGCCACCGGGAAGGGTAAATGTTTTACCTACCGGATTTTCATCTCCGAAAACTTTCCGTGCAAAAGGTTCCGTCACCACAGCCACACCGGGATCATCCAGGATGGTTTCCGGATTTCCGGTTTTCAGTTGGGCATCAAAAATCTCAAAAAAGGTGCTATCGCATTCAAAAGCCTGATTCACATTAAAATAACGCTCCTTGTATTTTACCGTTCCTCCGCGGATAGGCGCCATGCGAACGTAGTTTTCTATCTCGGGGAAATAGGCCTTCATTTCCGGCAGGTACACCGGATTGTTCACCCGTGCAAAATGCTTTCCCGAGAAGAAACCCGGACTGCTATAGGTATAGCGGTAAATACGGTCAGATTTCTTATGATAGCTGTCATAGCTGAGTTCGCGCTGAAGAAAGATGCTTATAAGGAGAATTCCGCTAAAGGCGAGGCTTAATCCCAAAACTTTAATCAGGTTTAACCAGCCTCTGCGATACAAGTTTCTCAGGGCAAATATCAGGTTCATGGATGCATATTTTTCGCAGTATCTAAGATAACCATTTTATTGCAGTCCTGGTACCTAAGGCTTTTTATTTAACAGTTTTTAAGAATTCAACTAGTGCTTTCTACCTGTCCGCTTCAATTTTATTTCTTTTGCTTTTTCTGATGTTTGGCAATCATCAGGGCCAGTGGTCCCCATAAAAGGATGATATGCCCCAGCACGCCACCCACCAGGATGTTTTGTATTTTTTCATAGCATGCTGTGCCTTTAAGTGCATAGGAACAGCCAACAATCACTGCTCCCCAGATGATGGCACTGGCGATCATAAATCCGCCAATGGATTTAAATAGTTTTGACATGATAGTGCAAGTTAAGTGTTGAACAATTGAAATCCGTATAAATGTATGAAAAACAGAAACAAAACTCAAATCACCTTTCCCGGTTCAGCAGCAGGAATTACTCGCTTAAGATTGCAATCTTTTCCTTCACCCTGTCCATAAATTCATGCAGGTAAGCGGGCACTTGCTCCTTTACCATGTCAATTTTCCACACCCTGCGTTGATCATCTTCATAAAGCACAATCAGCAAACCTCCCTGGTCCACGCAATCCGGGCAACCAAAAGTGGCAGTATCGGTATGGAGCAGCTCTTCGGGGAAATACTCAGGCAAATCGTTTACTTCCAAAAATTTATCATGGCCCATTTCCACAAAATCAAAAGAAGAACTAATACCATACACATCCCTGGTATCTTCATACAGGGCCGATTCGGTAAGCTTATAGGTTTCAATGCAGGTTTCTCCCATGCATTCCCCGTAGAAATGGCCGAAAATGAAGTAATTTTCTACTTCCAACTCATCGGTATCCTCTTTAAAACATCCGGCAAGCAAAATAAAAAATAAAAACACCAGAACATTTTTTTTCATAGTACAGCAAACGCTTTTATTGGTTCGTAGTTATATTCCGAAGCATCAAAAAAGCCAGCAATATGGTAATGATATTAATCAGGGGAATAATAAATACAGCCGGTATAATATTTACACCATTTAATCCCATGGCAATAATTTTGGCAGTCAGAGCTGTCATCAAAACAGCCAAAAATACGACATAAATACTTCCATAGAGGTATCCCTCTGCTTTTCTTTTATAAAGTAACAATCCTACCACAAAAGAGAGCGGTAAAAGCAAGCCCAAATCAAATCCCTGGACAATAAGCGTGGTATAGTGTTGCAATCCATCCGGATAGATAGTTCCATCCAGTAAAGGAGGTACCACCTGTCCCAGCCATAAAACTGCGATAATAAGTGAATTTAAGATCAAAAAACCTCCCGTAAAACGTGCTGGGGTATTTTTGGAGAAGCGTCCATACAATTTATGCACATCAAATGCCATGATAGAAAGAATAAAAGCAAAGAAGCTCAGGCCCATTAATGCAACATATGCCAGGAACAAATAATTATACATTCCCATTGCTGTATAGAAGGTAAATGTAACAAGGAAATAGCCGAGAACTCCTGTAAGAAGAAGATGTGCAGCAGAATTACTGCATCTCGCGGTAAAAAAGGCCGCAAGGAGTAGAGGAATTCCCAGGAAGCATGTTATATAATCCTGGGCAATGCCCTGAATAGCAACATCGGCAGACATCTGCTTATAAATTCCTTTTCCATAAATTTCCACCATTTCACCCCGAATGCTCTCATAGATGAAGCTGCCGGGTCCAGTGCCGGAAAATATCCCAACCAGGCAACTTAATGCTGCTAACAGCGCGATGAAGATCACAAGGATTCTAATTGTTTTTTTATCTGGCATAAAAAAACTCTTTTGAGTCTATTTTTGATTAATATTAGAGGATTGACTCGATTCATGCTGAGGACTGCAACAAATCCCTAATTTTTTCCAAAAAAATATTTTCGTTTATGGGCTTTGATATAAAATCGTTTGCACCTGCTTTTAGCGCCCTCACTTCATCGCGTGGAGAAGCAAAAGCCGTTTGCGCAATCACCGGTATATCGGGCCATGCTTCTCGTATTTTGGCTATCGCCTGATAACCATCCATTACAGGCATTTTAACATCCATCAGTATTAAATCAATTTGCCCTTTCTTATTCACCATTTCAACCGCTTCTTTTCCATTTTTTGCATGCAGCAAGTTAAAGCCCTGATCGATTAAAATTTCTTCCATCAAATAATAGCTGGTTCCATCGTCTTCCGCAATCAGGAGTGTATAGCTTTTATTTACCTTTGCTTCATGTTCCTTAAGATCCTTATTTGCAAATTCTTCCACAGGCTTCGGCAATTCAGCCGGAATTGTAAACGAAAATGTACTCCCTTTCTCTGGTACTGATTCTAAGTGAATTGTCCCTCCAAGCATCTCCACAAAAGCTTTCGAAATACTCAAACCCAGACCCGCTCCTTCATATTCCCTGGCTATTATCAGCTCTGCCTGACGGAATCGCTCAAATATCTTAGTTTGTACTTCAGTCGGAATCCCAATTCCTGTGTCTTTAACATAAAACCTCAGGTGTTTACCTTCGTGGGTACAACCAAATTGTACCTCGCCTTCATGCGTATATTTTATTGCATTTTTAATCAGGTTCACCATGATTTGGTTTAGTTTGGTATAATCGGTAAGAATAAACGCTTTATCTTCTTCGAGATTAGGTGATTTAGTCAGTTTTAGTTGCTTCTTTTCGGCCTCTGCCTTAAAGAAATCGAAAAGGTAAGTCATCAGATCATTAATATTTGTGGGTTCTTTAAAGATTTCCACATGACCTGCTTCTATTTTAGATATATCCAGCAAATTACTGATGATGTCAAGCATACGTTCACCACTTTGTTGTATCAGTTCGATGTATTTTTCTTTTTTCTCCCCCTTCAATTTCGGATTTTTCAGAAGATTACTGAAACCAAGAATACCGTTCATTGGGGTACGGATTTCATGAGAAATATTTGCCAGGAAGGATGATTTCAACTTATCGCTTTCTTCTGCTTTTTTTCTGGCTAAATTCAGTTGCCGGTTCACATTGAGCAATTCATCATTCTTTTCGTTCAATTCTTCGTTGATAGCTTCGTACTCTTCG
This sequence comes from uncultured Bacteroidales bacterium, assembly GCA_964453775.1. GTDB lineage: Bacteria > Bacteroidota > Bacteroidia > Bacteroidales > UBA12077 > CAYVSF01. Next base: position 5,263 of record CAYVSF010000066.1, on the reverse strand, counting down.
TTTTGTGCAGCAATCTCATTGTTTATCAGACGCAGTTTCTCTTCGGTTTTCTTTTTTTCAGTAATATCCTCTCCGGAAGTAAGCAAGCCGGTTGCGTGCCCATAATCATCTTTTAATACGCTGTTATGCCATAAGATGCTTCTCTTTTCTCCAGATTTGGTAAGTACCAGGCCTTCGATAATCTTAATATCTTTGGTTTGACCTTTGCTAAGGTCATAGAGCAAATTTCGCACCGGTTCCTTTTGCTCCTCCGGCAGGCAGGTTTCCAACCAGTTTTTTCCTTCCAGACTGCCTCGCTCATAACCAAGCAATTTGTGTCCACTGTCATTCAGAAGACTGATAGTTCCATCCAGGTCGAGGGTAAGAATAATTTCAGCAGCAATATTCAGGTAGTTCTCTGCGGTTTCTTTGCTTTCTTCAAGGGCTTTTCGGTTTTTTTCCCGCTCGGTAATATCCCTTATTAATCCAATATATCCTCTTATTTCCCCGGCTTTGTCTTCCAGGTAAAAGAGATTTACCTCACCGGGAAATACAGTGCCATCCTTTTTCCTGTAATTTAAGTTGAGAAAGAATGCCTGCGATTTTTTTTCCCTGGTAATAAGTTCTTCACCCATATTTTTATAATCCTCCTTTTGTTCAAAAAACATGGAGGTTTCTTTTCCTTCAATCTCATCGAAAGTGTAGCCAAAAAGCTCTACAAATGCAGGATTGCAATCAATAACTTTTCGCGATTTATCGGTAACAAGAATGGCATCCTGTATGGATGAAAACAAATTTCGGTATTTCCGTTCACTTGCACGTAGTGCAAACTCTGTTCGTTTTAGGGTATCTTTCTCTTGTTGTAATTCATACGTGCGTTTCTGAACTCTGTTATTAAGGGTTCTGGACCAGATAAATGAGGCCAGCAGCAGGACAATAAGTGGTATAAAAACAATAAATGCCCGCCGGATAAAATCTTTATAATCCAGGGTTTGCTCCTCATAAATCCCTAACCACCTGGAATGAATCTCACGGTACTCTCCGGAAGCTTTTATGGCAGCAAGTCCTTCGGTAAATTCCGATAACATAAGCATATTGCCTCCTTGTACACCAATGCAATATTCAGCTGAATGCACGGGAGTTTTGGTACTTTGTAAGTTCCTCCAATTGTTCTTTTCTTCAAAATAATGCAACAATACACGCGAAGCCAGGGCATAATCATACACCCCTTCCGACAGCAGTTTAAGTGCTTTCTCCTGCGTAACTACAGGCACAAGTTCATCCTTTAACCCGTGTTTCAATGCATGTTCGTGAATTAGATCCTTATCCTGAACAAGCACAGCCTTCCCCTCCAATTCAGCAAGACTTTCGGGTAAATCGGTGTCCCTCCTGGTAACAATAACATAGCTAATTTGCGTATGAGCCGGAGTCATATCAAATTTCTTATCCCGCTCAGCGGAATATAAGATGCCCTGCATAACATCAATTTTCCCTTCATCAAACTTTTGTCTTATTTCATCCCAGGGACCCATTTCAATATAAATATTCAGATCCAGGTTTTTCGCAATAGCCCTCATTAATTCCACGTTATAGCCCGTAGGATTACCATTTTCATCTAAATATTCATAGGGTGGATAGTTGTAATCGCCTCCTACAATTACCCATTTCTGTGCCTCCCGGTAAGCCTCAAGACCTCCCAGCCATTTTGAACGCAAACTGCGGTACTTCCCCTTGTTGCGCAGATGGTATAAGCCTTCATTAAGGCGACTCAAAAGTGCAGCATTCCCTTTCTTTACAGCAAAGCAAAAATCCTGACTATAGATCCTCTCTTTTTCCGCAACAATTTTCAAATTTTGAAGATCCAACTCTTCCATTAGCTGCAGAGCGAGTAAACGTTGAATTACTATGGCATCATACTGCCCGCCGGATAGTTGCTTCAAAGCTTCCCTAAATGTTGCTGTAGGCTGTGCTTCTTTTTGCAGCCCTACACGATGCAAAAACTCTTCGGCATTGTCGCCTGCCATCACGCCCACTTCCTTATTTCTGAGATCTTCCAGACTGAGAATATCCTCGTTGCCTTCTCTTACCACAATACATCCATACATGGTTAAATAGGGAATGGTGAAATCATAAATTGCTTCCCGCTCAGGCGTTCGCCCAACAAGTGGTAAAGCATCAATATGGCCATTGGCCAGGTTTTGCTTTAAATTGCTCCAAACTCCTGTTTTATAAACCACATGCAAATTCATTTCCCGAGCTGCTGCAGTAAAGAGTTCTACAGCAAAGCCTGTAGCTTCTCCATCTTCCTTGTAACAAAATGGAGGATATCCTATCTCACAGCCTACCACTAAAGTATCACCCGTATGAAATTGTTCATCATTCTGTTCGTGTGCAAAACTTGAAAAACTAAAGAAAACATTAAAAATCAGGAAAATAGAAAATCTGAGAAGCATGATGGTTCGATGCATACGCAAGCTGATTTAGTCCTTCTAAAAATGTAGCTCAAAATACAATTTTTTATCAAAAAATTGGTAGTAAGGATCACTATTTTTATATCAGTTCAGAAACCAGCTTATCAAAACCAAATCGATAGCAGTTGCTCGTGAAGATATAAAACATTTATGTATTAGAAAGCACCCCATAAAACGTGCCATACAATATCGACACTGAAATGCAGCATTACAGCAGCAAGAAAGCCATACTTTTTCAGGTACCATGCAGCTACTATCGAAAGAGCGCTGTTTAGAAAGATGATTTCGCCAAACAATAGCGGTGGAACCTGTTTCAAACTCTCTAAATCATGCATCATTAATAGAGAAGGCAAGTGACCGGCAGAAAAAGCCAATGCAGAAGCTATGGCAACTATCCAAAACACGCTTTTTTGAAATTTGCCCCTAAATAGCACATGGGCAAATAACCACACCCAAAAGGATATAAAAAACAAACGGTAGAGCAATTCTTCTCCTATACCCGCAACAAAGGAGGCCACAAGAGAATTAGGAAAAGGGGGATGAGGTAAAGCTCCCAGGTTATGATATTTGCTCACAAAACTATCGATTAGAATAAAGCTAATACCGATAGCTATTCCAGCCAAAGAAGGAATTAGAAATCGTTTATTGTTAGATACATCTGAGTCCCAAATCCTTGCGAAACCAAGTTTAGCTGAAAGGTGTAAACCCAGGTATCCAAGCCCTCCATAAATAATCAGCATAATTCCGCCATTAGCCAGGGCAATGACAGGTTTTGAAGCCGGTAACTGCTGCATCGGCAAAAATTCATTCTGGGGCAAAAATATAAACAATGCAGCCATCAGCGAAAGAAAAATAATGAGCCCAAAATAAGTTTTTAAACTTGTTCTGTCCATATCATATGAATTAATAGTCATATTATACAACAAAGCAATCCATGCTTTGTTTAGCATATTTCAGGTTAAAAATCAGGTACGGCTATGGATTTATATAAAGCAACATGTCATTCGATGAACCAAGCTGTTACAGAGAAAAAAAAGCATTGATCTACGCAAGAGGAAAATCTACTTTTTCGAGATCTTTTGATAGGGTTGAAATAAAGCGTGCCATATTGGCTCCGTCGATCACATCATGATCCAGCAGCACGGTCATGTTCAGGACTTCCCGGATGGCCACCTTCCCATCCACCACCAGTGGCTTTTTGGTAATACTGCTGATACCAAAACACACCGGGTGCACTGCCATGGGAATAAACCAGCCCTTCACCTGCCCCATCATGCCAATTGAAGTGATGGCGACATTCCCCATCTTCCTGAAAGCCAGTTTAGGATGTCGAAGGATATAGCTCCAAACCCACCTTCGCAAAAAACCGGGCAATGCATAGTAAAAACCTTCCATGCGGTTGGATGAAGGTTGTAAAACCACATCTTTATCGCCAAACTGCTGCTTCCGGGCCGTTCTAATCTGTTTTCCTATAGCCTCCATTCCAATTTTATCGGCTTGCTCTATTAGTAAGGGAACAGGTATCTTTTCCCCTTTTTGATCCTTCTCCACCAGCATTGAAATATTGATATCTTCAAAAATGATTCGTTTTCTTTTCCCTCTTAAATAAGCAGAAGCATAAGGGTATTTTTTCAGACTTTGGGCAATGGTGTGCAGCAACCAGGCATTGAATGAGATCCGGGAAGCGTTTTGCCGGTTCAATTGATGGATTTTGTGCCGTGCCTCAGTCACATCCAACTCGATGAGTGCTGCCACATGGTGTTTGCGATTCCCCATTTCACACACATCAATCGATGCTATTCGTGTGTGACTAAAACGCTCCTTGTATGAAGTTGGCCTATTCTTTTTCACTACTTTCCGAATCTGGTTTTCGATACACAAAACAACCTGCCTCGGAGGGATGATCCTGCACATAGTTTTCCGGATCTTCCTTTCGCAATTTAAAAACAATCAGAAAATCACCGGCGGCAACCATTGTAAAAAACATCCCAAACAGTAACATGCTGCTGTTTTCCAATATAATAGCAAGAACAGCAGGTAAAAGGCCAAGAATAATTGAAGGCATGAGGGCACCCAGGATATAATGCCTTATTTTCAAAGGTTCTTTGCAATGGCAGTAGGGCGTTATCATTTTCCATAGCACCCCAAATTTAATCGATTTGAAACCTTTTGAAGCAAAACGGGCCCAAACCAGGCCATGAATAAGTTCATGCACCACAATACCACCAATAAGCCAGACAAATACCCATAAAACATCAATAGTAGCAGCGTTATCCATACCATCTTTAAGGCTGGACAAAATTTGTTCCTCCCAAATAAAAAAATAGGGTAACCCAAATAAAAAGAGTATGGGCAAAATGATGAGCACAGCAAAAACATTGGCCCAGTAAATGTTTACCGTTTTTCGTTCGGTCTGGTAATTGTCTAATGAAATCATTCTTTCTATTCGTTTACATTATCATTTTAAAAACTTTCGCCTGGAACCTCTTTTTGCTCCTGAGGCTTTAATATTGCCTCCCTCCCAGCTCAGACCGGATTTGCGCTCACGAAAAGGCGAAGAATTCATGTTCCAACCCTGCCCGGCATCTTTGGAGGAACCAATGGTTTGATGTTCCTTCCCTTTATAATTCTGCAGGATCTCATCCATGCGTTTGTTCTGGCGATAGCGATAAATAGCCAGCATGGGTCCCATGACCACAATCAGCAGAGCTGCAGCCGTAATTAAAAACAGCGAAGTATATTCGAAACCGGCTACCAGACCAATGAGTCCGGCCACCAGCAATAGTCCACCCAAAATGGCAGCAGTAGTAATA
>CAYVSF010000065.1:0-9922 GCA_964453775.1 uncultured Bacteroidales bacterium | reverse complement strand
ACGGGTACATCTTCATTTGATTTATGATCATGATATTGTTCAGAAAATGCAGGTGAAGGAGTTATTAAGTATCGGTTTTACCTACAAGTTTTAAAGAAGACTTTACGGATATATTTTTATAGTTTCTTCATGTACTTTTTGATAAGCTCTTTACGAAAAGCTTCGGCTTTTTCCGTTCTGTCCTTGTATTCAGACCTGGACTCATTTGCTCTCCTGGGTTCGAAGAACGGTGAGGCTTCTAGTTCTTCCTGATACTTCTCATCAAAAAAGTGAGATACCACAAGTTCCTCAGGTATTTGGTAATAGTTTATTTTCTCATCGCCGGAGCCGCTAAAGACGTGCAGGTTATCAGGGTGGAAAGCTACTGCATAGACTGGTAATTTATGATCTTCAAAACTGGTTAATAATTCACCTTTGTTTAGATCCCATATTTTTACCATTGCATCGAAAGCTCCAGAAACAATCATTCTACCATTGTCGCTAATATCTATACTCATGGCACTTCTTTCATGGCCGCTTAATAAATGAATGATCTTGCCGGTAGCTACATCCCAGATTTTGATCGTTTTATCTCTTGATGCACTAACCAGTTTTTTGCCATCAGGCGTGAACTGGATATCATAAATATTGCTGGCATGCGCATTAATGGTTTTATGCAATTTAAAACTATCTGCTTCATAGATAAAAATTTGTTTATCATTTGCTGCTGCAATATAGTTTCCTTTTGGGCTGTAGGCCGTGGCCAGCATGCTTTCTTCAAAACCTTCAAATTCTCTGATGATTTCACCTTCATAGATATCCCATAGTATGAATCGATGATCAAATGAACCACTCAGTAAAGTGTCGCCGGAAGGTGAAAAATTAATGGACCAGACAGATGTTTTGTGGCCGGCAAGTTTTTTAATATAGGTCCCTTCTTTATCCCAAATAATGATATTTTTATCGCCGCCACTGGCAAAATAGTTACCGTTTGGTGTAAAACACAAGGCATAAACATTGTAGTGGTGTCTGTCTAGCCGTGCTATCTCCTTTTGATCTGTTATAGACCAAAGTACAATGGATTTATCCTCTGAACCACTAAGAAACAATTTGCCGTTTGGTGAAACAGCCAGGCTTTGAATGAATCCATCCTGGCTTTTAAAGCTATGTATAGGCTTATCCTGCCCAATTGCCAGAGAACATAAAAGGGACAAAACGGAAATAGCAAAAAAGAGACGAGATGATTTATACATCTGTATTGTATTTATCTGCTTCGATCTATGAAGTACTTGGTCAAAATCATTCCCGTTGCTACAAAGCCTCCGGCGGCAATTCCCAGGTTGGCCTCCGATTTCGTTGTGGTGGTCAGGTTTTCTCCGCTATTAGTAAGAATTAGTGTAGTTGTTGCTACAACCAGGCCACCAGCTACATAAAGCATAAAATAATCATCCTTACCTCTTGCTGTGATATTGCTAAAGTCATGTTGCTCTAGCTCTTTATAATTGCTAAATTCTGTGCGGAATTGCTGATAGTTTCCCTGTAGCATTAGGGTTTGAGAATTAGGTTTTTCTTTTAATGCCGGATGTGAAGGTTCAAAACTATAACTTTCGCTAATAGCAATAAAAAGCATTAATAAGAGAGTTAGTATCCTTTTCATCGGTAAATGTCTTCTCGGATTATCGTATGCAAATATAATGTGTATATATCAGATAGTAAAATTATCATTTATAATGGACTAACAGTATAGTTGGTCCAGATTTTTGGTTATTTAACTGCAGATTTACTCGAAATACTTCTTTTTGATGATGAATGCATTAAACCGCATGTTTTTCTTTCCATCTTGCCTTCCACCAATGATAAAAATCGTTATCTGATATTACTTCCTTTTTAAATGCTTCCTCATAAGCTTCTTTGTCTTCTTCCGAAATCCTTCTTCTCCTGATTTCTTTGGTCCAGTCGTCTTCCACGGGAACCAGATATCCTCCCAAAACACTGTTATCTCTTTTGAAATATACACCTTCAAATTTCATGGCACATTTTTATTTAGCACTAAAATAATAAAAAAAAAACACTTCCGGATGATTTTTCCGGAAGTATTCAAAACCTATTCTTATTGAATATCGATTTTTTTGGGACCCTTTTCTTTGGTTTCTTCCTTTTTAGGAATCTTAATTTCTAATATACCATCTTTTTGTGTCGCTTCAATTTTATCGCTCATTACCGATTCAGGAAGTGTAAATGATCTTCTGAATGTGCTGTAATAGAATTCTCTGCGAACGTAATTATCTTCCTCTTTTTTTTCTTCTTCCTTCTTATTATGACTTATCGTGAGCACATTATTATTCACATCAATACTAAAGTCTTTTTTATTGAGCCCCGGAGCCGCAAGTTCAATGAGAAAATTGTTTTTTTCTTCTTTTACGTTTACAGCTGGTGCAGTTGATCGTTCATCAAATCTGTCCGTATCAGGAAGATCATCTCCAAACATATCGGCTAAAGCACGCGATAAATAGTTATTTCTGTTTACTATAGGTAACATAGTGTATCCTCCTTTTATTTTGGTTAAACATTCATTGTAAAAATATCAAAAGCTATACCATTCAGCATTAACTGACTAAAAGTCAGTGTTTTAAATTTTAAAAGACGAATTGTCATAAATTTTACAAAGAGGGTGTCAAAGAGGCTTACAAAAAAATTGTATACTTGTGCCTTTAATAAACATGCACAAAGATATATTTGTTACATGTTTCAATATTGGCTAGTTATATTTGTAAATAATTAATAATAAATAAACTATAATAGAAATGAGTGAAGCTGCCAAGAAATCGAAAGGAATTAGCCGTTTTCTTAACATTTTGGAGAAAGGTGGAAATGCCCTGCCGCACCCTGCCACCTTGTTTGCTATTTTTGCCCTGATTGCACTTGTTTTTTCGGCCTTGGGTCATGTGCTTGACTGGCAGGCAGTGCATCCTGGAACGAAGGAAGTAATAGAACCGGTAAATTTACTCACACGTGACGGTCTTCATTTGATCATGAATAAAATGGTGGTCAATTTTACGAATTTCGCTCCATTGGGGATTGTACTTGTGGCTATGTTGGGTATTGGAATTGCAGAGAGTAGCGGTCTGATTGCTTCATTGATTAAAGTGTTCGTGCTTTCTTCACCACGGAAGCTGCTTACTTTTGTAATTGTTATTTCCGGTGTGCTTTCCAACGTAGCAAGCTCTGTAGGATATGTATTGCTTGTTCCCCTTGCCGGTATTATATTTTTAGCCGCGCGGAGGCACCCGATAGCAGGTATGGCTGCGGCATTTGCCGGCGTTTCCGGAGGATATAGTGCGAACCTGGTGCTGGGAACTATTGATCCACTTTTGGCCGGTCTTTCCCAGGAGGCTGCCAGAATAGTAGATCCTGAGTATATTGTGAACCCTACTGCAAATTATTGGTTCATGATTGCCTCTACCTTTTTTATCGCACTTGCTGGTACATGGATTACTGATAAGATAGTAGAACCACGGCTGGGAACCTATGATCCTTCACAGGGACTGAATGAAGAGGATAAAATCGATATGAAAACCGTTACGCCACTAGAGAGAAAGGGGCTACGGTATTCTTTTGTGGTTTTTCTTATTATTATTGCACTTCTCTTAATTGGAATGATTCCCCAAAGTGGTTATCTGAGGGGAGATGATGGCAGTGTGCTAAGCTCTCCTGTTATTAAAGGTGTTGTATCGGTCATCTTTATTCTTTTCGGATTGATGGGAATAACCTTCGGAATGGTAACGAAGAAGTTTAAAAACGATACAGATGTCATGAAAGGAATGGGCGAAAGTATGAAATCGCTCGGTATGTATATCGTTCTTGTGTTTTTTGCAGCACAATTTGTTGCCTATTTTAAGTGGAGCAATTTGGGAATCATCATGGCCATTAAAGGTGCAAATGTTTTGATGGCTAGCAATCTTGGAATGATTCCCCTGATGATACTTTTTGTAGTACTTTCCGGAACAATTAATCTCTTTATGGGAAGTGCTTCTGCCAAGTGGGCAATTTTAGCGCCTATCTTTATTCCCATGTTTATGTTTATGGGCTACTCTCCCGAGCTTTCCCAGGTAGTATACAGGGTAGGAGATAGTGTAACCAATATCATTTCTCCGATGATGAGCTTCTTTGCCCTGATTATTGCTTTTATTCAAAAGTATGATAGCAAAGCCGGCATCGGTACGGTCATTGCAACTATGATTCCCTATTCCATAGGATTTTTCCTTATTTGGGTTGTGCTGCTGATCGGATGGATACTTCTGGGATTACCACTTGGACCTGAATCAGGTTTGTTCTATTCCATGTAGGATATTATAAGACAATAAGGCACACTGATAGAAAGTAATTTCCATCAGTGTGTTTTTTATAGCAGAAAGTCTAACACAACAAAAAGGGCAAAAATAATACTGGCCATGCCGTTGGCAGTAAAAAAGGCGAGATTAATCCGGCTTAAATCATTTGGTTTTACCTGTGTATGCTGATATATGAGCAGTCCAATGAAAAGAGCAGCTCCAACAGAATAGAACAATCCGGCATTCAGGTACACCCCAATTCCAATGACTGTAAATGCGGATAAAATATGTAGAATGGCTGAAATACGCAGTGCTTTCCTGGGTCCAAACCTGGCCGGGATAGAAGATAGTTGATGTTTTTTATCAAAATCTTCATCTTGTAAAGCATAAATAATATCAAAACCACTTACCCAAAAGAGAACAACAAATGAAAACATCAATGGTGCAAGTTCAAAAGCACCGGTTAGACTAAGATATGCACCAATGGGCGCCAGGCTTAATCCCAGGCCAAGAATAAGATGGGATAGGAAAGAAATTCTCTTGGATAGACTGTAGCCCAATACAATAACAAGTGCAATTGGAGATAAATAGAACGTGAGTGGATTGATAAAATAGGTTGTTCCAATGAATAATAAAGAATTGATAAGTACAAACCATAGCACTGATTTTGCATTTAGAATACCTGCCGGTATTTCTCTTAGTGCTGTTCGTGGATTTCTTTTGTCAATTTCGCGATCGGCATAACGATTAAATGCCATGGCTGCATTTCTGGCGAATACCATGCAAAGAATGATCAGGAATAATACAAGCAGGTTGAATTCAGTATCGGTATATGAGACTGCCAGAAAAAAGCCGATAAAAGCAAACGGCATGGCAAAAATGGTATGACTAAATTTTACGAGAGAGGCGTATTTTTTAATTCCGTTGTTGTTTTCCATTTTTCGGTATTGGCTGTGCTGAGATTTCCCAAATGACTAACTGGTACAATACTGGATTTCGGTTAGTCTTCAAGATTGTTTTTATAGATTTCAAAATTTTCTTCATCAAAACAGACAAAGAATATTTTTTTTGGACGTTTATTCTTTTTCATGAATTCTTTCACGATTTCGATGGCGATCTTTGCTGCTTTTTCTTTTGGGAAACCATAAATACCGGTGCTTATATTTGGGAATGCAATACTTTTCATCTTTTTCGATTTTGCAATTTCCAATGAATTCATATAACATTTTGCCAGTAATTTTTCTTCTTCATATTCGCCACCATGCCACACCGGGCCAACCGTATGAATGACATAATTTGCAGGCAGTTCATAGCCTTTCGTAAGCTTGGCTTCTCCTGTTTCTGCTCCTCCCAGAGTTTTACATTCCTTCAGAAGCTCCGGTCCGGCAGCTCTATGAATGGCTCCATCCACTCCGCCGCCGCCAAGCAAACTTTTGTTGGCCGCATTTACTATGGCATCTACGTCCAAACTGGTAATGTCTTCCTGAATAACTTTAACAGTTTTCATAATTATCGTATTTGAGCACCCAGTTCTTGCTCGAATGAACGGATGAGGTTTTTCATGATTTTGTCAATCTGCTTGTCTTTTAAGGTTTTGCTCTCGTCTTGCAGCACGAAACTTACAGCATAAGATTTCTTATTCTCTCCAATCTGCTTACCTTCAAACACATCAAAAAGTTCAATCTGTTTTAATAATTTCTTCTCAGTCTTTTTTGCGAGTTCGTATATTTGACTGAATTTAATATGCTTGTCCAGAAGCAATGCCAGATCTCTTCGAACTGCCGGGTATTTGGGGACAGGTCTGAAAATTACCTGGTGTTTTCCTGCTGTTTTTATCAGTTCATGCCAGGCCAGGTCGCCGTAATAGACTTCTTCTTCAATATCGAATGGCGCTTTTATAGCATTGCTAATCATTCCAAATGAGGCAATCATTTTATTGTTATAATTGTAGTCCAGGCCTTCTCTGAATAGTTCAGATGAGGTTTCTTTAGTTTCCAACTTGTTTTTGTCGAATCCTATACGCTCAAGAATGTTATCGATGAAGCTTTTTATCTCATAAAAGCTGGTGGCTTCTTTTGATGTTGTCCAGTTGCCTGTATTACTTAACCCATGAAGGAACAAGGCCAATCGTGGCTCTTCTTTGTATTTCTTCAATGGATTTTCATTACTAACAGATTTATCCAACCAATAAATATTCCCGAATTCATAAAGACGAAGATTGGGACTCTTCCGGTTTTTGTTGTATTGGATTGCCTCGAGTCCACCAAACAACAGGCTTTCACGCATGGCCCCCAAATCCTGACTTAAGGGATTGAAAATGTTAACCAATTTATCTTTGGAATAGGCTTTTAGATTTTCATAATAATCTGGCTTTGTAAGCGAGTTGGACATGATTTCGTGAAATCCATTATTACTAAGTAGATCAGATACCTGGTTTTGTAAAAATTCCATATCCGGTTTTTCCCGGTATGACATACTGGAGTTAAGTTTCGAAGGAACCTCAATGGTATCATAGCCATAAATTCTCAGGATTTCTTCAATAACATCCACTTCCCGGGTTACATCTGCCCGGTAGGTTGGTATTTCCAGTTTAAGCGTATCTTGTTTGTCTTCCAGAATTTGAATATCAAGGGATTCCAGTATGCTTTTGACCTTTTCTTTGGAAATGGGCTGACCAATCAGGCGTTCCATGTTTCTATAGCTGAAATCCACAATTTCATTTTCTATTTTTTTGGGATATTCGTCGATAATTTCGGAGCTTATCTCACCACCGGCAAGCTCTTTTATCAGCATAGCTGCGCGTTTAAGTGCAAATACCGTATTGTTGGGATCGGCTCCACGCTCAAAGCGGAAAGAAGCATCGGTATGTAAAGTGTGCCTTTTGGCTGTCTTTCTGATATATACCGGATTAAAATATGCACTTTCAATAAAAAGATTTTTGGTATTTTCAGTTACACCCGAATCAATTCCTCCGTAAACACCGGCAATGCACATACCTCCTTCTGCGTCGCAAATCATAAGATCTTCATGGCTCAGTTCCCGTTTCTCATTATCGAGGGTTAAGAATGGGGTTTTGTTCTCAAGTGTTTTAACGATCACTTTGCCTCCCTTAATCTTGTCTGCATCAAAGAAGTGCAAAGGATGGCCCGTTTCGTGAAGTACGTAATTTGAAATGTCTACAAGATTATTTATGGGCTTTAAACCAATGGCTTGCAATCGGTTTTGTAACCATTTAGGAGAAGGGCCAACTTTCAGGTTGGTCATGGTTATTGCAGTATATCGCGGGCAGGCATCTGGGTTTTCAATACTTACAGGGATTTGCAGCTTTGTGTGATCTACCTTAAATTCATCGACATCGGGCTTTTTTAATTTTATATCCTTGTCCTGGCTTTGCAGAAAGGCTGCTAAATCTCTTGCCGTACCAATATGAGAAGCACCATCAATCCTGTTGGGAGTGAGGCCTATTTCAAATACTACATCCCGCTCAATTTCAAAATACTCTTTTGCCGGTGTTCCTGTTTTTACATCATCCTGCAACACCATTATACCTTCATGGGAATCTCCCAAACCCATTTCATTCTCGGCACATATCATGCCTTCCGAAACTTCACCGCGCATCTTGGCCTTTTTGATTTTAAATTCTTTGTCACCAGTATAAAGCGTTGTGCCAACAGTTGCGACAACAACCTTTTGGCCTTCAGCTACATTTGGAGCACCACAGACAATCGGGAGTTCTTCACCGGTTCCAATATCAACTTTGGTTAAACTTAGCTTATCCGCATTGGGATGTTTCTTGCATTCTTTCACTTCCCCAATTACAAAACCTTCCAATCCCCCTTTTACCGATTCAAAGTGTTCCATGCCTTCTACTTCCAGCCCTGTATTTGTTAGAATCTTTGAAACTTCTTCAGGAGAAAGATCGGTGTTCAGGTAGTCTTTTAACCAATTGTATGATATCTTCATCTGCTTAAGGGATTTTTATATTATTATCTTATTTTTATATTCCGGTTTCAGTGAATGAGGCAAAAATATAAAAAATGTTCCTCATTGGATAATAATTCAGCCGAAAGAAAGTTGGTTTCGAATATGGTAGCTAAATTCGAATTCAATATCTTTACATTTTTAAAACAGGAGGGAAGTAAGTGGATAAGCGACCTTTAATATTAGTTACAAATGATGACGGCGTAAATGCAAAAGGCATTCGTTCATTGATTGAGATGGTGAAGCCTTTGGGCGATGTAATTGTAGTAGCTCCGCTGGAGCCAAACTCGGGTATGTCTCATGCCATCACTGTGAAAGTGCCACTACGCTACAAGCAACTGGAAGCCAATGATAATGTAAAGATTTATGGTTGTACAGGAACACCGGTTGATTCGGTAAAGCTGGCTATGAGTGAGATTGTGCCACGAACACCTGATTTGGTCGTTTCCGGTATCAATCATGGTTCCAATGCTTCCATAAGTATTGTATATTCAGGAACAATGGCTGCAGTTATTGAGGCCTGTATTTACAAAGTGCCTGCCATTGGATTTTCGTTATTGGATTTTTCCAGTAATGCCGATTTTTCTGCTGCTGTGCAGTATGGTAGAAGAATTGTTGAAAATGCATTGATTCATGGTATTCCTGAACAGACCTGTTTGAATGTGAACGTTCCAGCAGTTCCTGCTGAGGAGATAAAAGGCGTAAAGGTTTGTCGCCAGGCAAAGGGGATGTGGAAAGAGGAATTCGATAAGAGGAATGATCCCAGACAGGGAGAGTATTTCTGGCTTACCGGCTTTTTCGAAGATCATGAAAATGGATCTACCGATACGGATGAATGGGCGCTGAGTAATAAATATGTATCTATTGTGCCGGTAAAGGTCGATTTTACGCATTATGAGCAGCTTGAGTATTTCAAAAAATGGAATTATGGCACACAAGATTGATAAGCAGAAACTGGGATTCCTTCTAGGTTTTATTGCACCTCCACTTACTTTTGTTATTATCTATTTTATAAGTTTTCCTGATTTGTCGGTGGCACAGTACATCGACCATTTAAGGTTACATACTGTGTTTTTAAAAGTTGTGAGCCTTTGTGTCGTTCCAAATCTGGCCCTCTTTTTCCTGTTTATTTGGAAGAATTATTTACTTGCTGCAAGAGGTGTACTTACGGCAACCATGATTTATGCTGTAGTGGTTTTTGTAATTTACTTTTTACGATCATAGAATTATACAAACAATCCAATTATTCATTTTTTAATACAGACCCTAAAGTTATTTAGAAAGGATTTTATTTTAATTGGTTTGTTAGGAGTTAAGATAGAACGCTCATGAAATACTATATTATTGCAGGAGAAGCTTCCGGGGATCTACACGGTTCTAATCTCATGAAAGGGCTCTACAGTGTTGATGAAGAGCCCGATATTCGATTTTGGGGTGGCGATAAAATGGCTGCTATTGGTGGTAAGATGGTGAAGCACTATAAAGATGCTGATTTTATGGGTTTTGTAGAGGTGCTGATGAATCTTGGAAAAGTGAGCAGTAATTTGAAATCCTGCAAGGAAGATATTTTGGCTACACAACCCGATGTGCTGATTTTAATTGATTACCCAGGCTTCAACCTTCGAATAGCT
>CAYVSF010000064.1:0-9999 GCA_964453775.1 uncultured Bacteroidales bacterium | reverse complement strand
TTCCAGTCAGGAACCTTACAGAGTAAAAACTATTCAGCTTAAGGGGAATGAAAAGTTATTATCGGAAACAATAAAACAACAAATGAATACAGAGGCAAAAAGCGGTCTGGGGAAATTCCTGTTCTGGAAGAAAGCACCGGAATTTATTCTCCCGGTTTTTCAAAACGACCTCATCAGAATACGAAAACACTATCAACGCAACGGATTTCTCAATCCCTCAATCACCTATCAGCTGGATAGCTTAATCTCAAAAAAGAAAATTAACATCCAGATAAAAATAGATGAAAAAGAATATGTCGTATTACAAAAGATAAAGCTTAGGATAGATGGAGATAAAAAGGCCCAAAATATAGCAGACTCCCTGAGGAAAGAACTAAAAACGGATACCAGTCAGCGATTCATAGATGAACAAGTTTTTACTATCCGGTCACGCATACAATCCACATTTCAAAACCAGGGCTATCCCCTGGCCAAAATTAAGATAAGCACCGATATTATATCAGAAAAACAACAAGCCCGGGTGACATACAAAGTAAATGCCGGACCCAGAAGCTATTTTGGCTCCCTGGCTATTTCAAGCGATTCTATTTTACCCAACTCTTATCTAAAAGAGCAAGTTAGCTTCTCCCGTGGAGAAATTTATGATCAAAATAAAATTTACAAAACCCAGGAAAGGCTATTCAACACAGGATTATTTAAAAATGTTTTAGTAATACCCTACAAAGACAGCATCAGGAATCAGCAAATTCCTATTCACCTGAAAGTAAAAGAAATGCCTCCCTGGTCGTTGGAAGCAGGCGCAGGGTATGGAACAGAAGATCTTTTTCGCTTCTCACTGCAAATTAGCAAGCTCGGATTTTTAGGAGGAGCCCGCCGACTGCTATTTGAAGGGAAAACATCTTATTACGAACCTTATAATCTGAACCTTAGTTTTATTCAACCAAATTTTCTTTTTTACAATAATAATCTTATTCTTTCAAATTACATTAAAAAAGAAAAAGAAGAGAGCTATGAGGTAAACAGGA
This sequence comes from uncultured Bacteroidales bacterium, assembly GCA_964453775.1. Taxonomy (GTDB): domain Bacteria; phylum Bacteroidota; class Bacteroidia; order Bacteroidales; family UBA12077; genus CAYVSF01. Next base: position 8,974 of record CAYVSF010000064.1, on the reverse strand, counting down.
TTGGTTCCAGGTTGTCGCTGCAGTATAAAATTAACAAACAGTTTGAAACCGGAGTAAGCTATATGCTGGAAAAAAATTCGGTAGACATTCTTAAAGAAGATGCACAAAATAATGTGGATCAAATCAATAACAAATCAAGCATTTCACTTGGAGGTAAGTACAGTTCTTCCAGTGATGACTATCTGCCAGGGGGAACTAAGCTGAATGCAAATATCTCCTACACCGGATTGGGCATAAAAGCGAATTATCAATACTACAAAGCGGATATTATGTATCGCAGATATTTCGACCTGACTGAAGGAATAAAACTAGCAGGGAAGCTAAAATGGGGTGTTATCCAGCCGGTAGGTTCATCTGTAAAGACACCCCTGGAGGAACGTTATCTTCTGGGAGGTGCCTCTTCATTGAGGGGGTGGGGACGCCATGAAATTGCTCTTATGAGTGCAGACAGCCTTAAAACGGGTGGGAATAGCATGTTGGAAGGTAGCCTGGAACTGCGCTTTCCCATTTATGATATCTTCGGGGCAGCTGTTTTCATGGATATGGGGAATATTTGGCCCAAATCTTATCAATATGAATTACAACAATTACATTACAGTCTGGGAGCCGGTCTTCGCATTCAAACACCAATAGGACCGGTTCGAATAGACTTTGCAAGTCCTGTTATAAACGATGACTTTGATTTTCAATTTTATATATCAATAGGCCAGTCATTTTAATATGGTAAAGAAAATTCTACATAACATTTTAATTTTTATGGCAACAATCTTGACGCTTGTCATTGTGCTGCTTCTATTGATTCATAAAGGTAATTTTAACGCGCTTATTTTGTCCAGGGGAACGCAAATTGCAAATCAACAATTAGAAGGAAAGCTATCTGTGGAAAAGCTTGAAGGAAGCCTATTCAGCAATTTTGCACTAAAAGGAATTCTCATTAAAACCCAACAGGACACACTGTTCTATTGCGAAGGAATTTGGATCGAATATGATCCGCAAAAACTGTTGAATAAAACCATCCACCTGAACCACCTCCATTTTGAAAATATTTATGGAAAGCTCTACCAAAATAAAGATAGCCTGTGGAATTTTGAGCAGTTGGTGCAAACAGATAAAAAGTCAAATGCAGATACAAGCAAAATAGCTAGTCCCTGGAAATTGGTTTTGAAAGATTTCCAAATAAACAGTTTGCTTGTAAATATTGAGCAGGCAATGAAAGACAGTTTGCTACCATCACAAATTCGGGCAAATCTTCAGGCAAATGGTCGTTACACCCCGGAACACAGCCATATCCAAATTGACAGCCTTAAAATGAAGAGCAGGAACCCGAATATTACCATGCATAAACTTACGGGTCGTGCCGATTACAGGCTAAGAGACCTTAGCGAATTTGTGTTTTCTATTAGTGTGAACCGTTCGCAACTGCAATCTTCCGGGACAATAAATTTAAAGAACGATAGTTCCATCCGGGCGAACATCAATTTAACTCCTCTGCACTTCTCTGATTTAAAAACTATTATCCCCGATTTTCCGCTTACAGGACATCCGGATATACAACTGGAGATGGAAGGAAATATCGAACACTTTAGCTATAAATTTGCCCTTACAGAAAACAAGCAACAACTGAGCTCAAACGGTTGGATATCAGAAATAAAAAAGAACCCCAACTACCAAATACAACTTCAAACAAACCATATAAATGCAGGATACTGGATGGCAGATAGCTCCCTCCTTTCCAATATTCATGGAAAGGTACAATTAGAAGGGAAAGGCTTTTCCCCGATGGATAGCTATCTTACGATTAACGGCCGGTTCGACACCCTGCAATTTGGCCAACAAGCCCTGGCCAGTCTCGACTTCTCATCCACAAAAGAAAAAGACAGAATAAAAGGAAATCTAAATGCTAAAAACTCTTCAGGTGCTATTTCTGCGAGCTATCGGCTAAAACACATCTTTAAAAACCTGATATATGAATTAGATGTAGAAACTCAAAACCTCAATTTAGCAGGTATTCCCGGAGCAAAGATGCCTTCCTCCAGGATAAACACCCTAGTCTCTGTTACAGGAAAAGGAACACACAAAGACAGTCTGAATGTAAGCCTGGTACTCTCCTCGCAAAAATCATCCCTCCTCGGCAGGAAAATAGAAGCCATGGAAGTGCATGTCAACTATAATCGGGGGAATTATAAGTTGGACAGCCTGTTGATGCAAACAGCCTTTTTTGATCTGGAGACCACCGGAGAAGGCAATATTTTCAGCAAGCATCATTTGGATTATGAGCTAACGGCGAAAAATACTTCTCTACTCTTAAAAAATCTAAACATGCCGGTTGCTCAACTGGAAGGAAAGATAAATGGCAGCGTAAGTGGCAACATCGACTCGCTCCAAAACAGCATCGAATATGATTTATACAACATACATTACGACTCTCTGCTAATAGCAACCTTACAGGGGAGCGTAGAAGGATATATTGCAGACAGTATCAAAAAACTGCAATTTTCAACCAAAGCGGAGGCAATTCAACTTAACAAGCAGCAATTTCAATCGCTTGCAATTGAAGGAAATTTTGAAAATCAGCATTTGGAAACAATGGTAACTGCCATTATCAATGATTCTCTGCGTGCCGATTTGCAATCGGAATTAAACAGCTTCGAGCAACCGGTTCTTCACTTACATGCGCTGGACCTGTACTACAAAGATTTGCTGTGGAGCATTCCCTCAGAAGGTTCTAAGATTAGCTTGCTGGAAGAGCAAGTCGAAATTGAAAATTTTGAATTAAAATCAGATACGCAAAAAATAAAAATCAGTGGTCAATTAGCTTTCCAGGGCAACGAAAACCTGGATGTGCATTTACAAAACATTCGTTTAGAAGAATTGCCAACTCAGTATTTTACAAATTACAGACTAAGGGGACGCCTTTCTTCCATCACAAAAATCCGTGGAACCGCTGCATCTCCTTCGCTAGAGAATCAATTTACCATTGACAGTTTAAAGATCAACGATTACCTCTTTTCTAAAGTACAGGGCGCTGCTGATTATAAAGATCAAAACTTTACAATGGAAAGCACTTTAAAGTCGGATCTGGACAAAACGATTCGGGCAAACGCCCGGATCCCGATCCATTTCTCCCTTGCCGACAGCAGCTATCTTTTAAATGATTCGCCGAATTTTAATGCCCTGTTACAAATTGACAGCTTAGAGGTAAAAAGATTGAAACCCTTCCTAAAGGATTTCCGGGGAGATATAGGTGGATTTTTCAGTGCTGAAGTGCGAATGGGAAATAGTATAAAACAACCTCATCTACAAGGATCAACTAAACTAACCAAAGGAAGGATCACCTATGAACCATGGGGAATATTCTACAAGAATATACACATGTCCGGTTCATTCAACAAAGATCAATTAAATCTTGAGCAAATAAATATTAACGATCGCAAGGGTGGCGCATTACAAGCCAATGGTAATATCAAACTAAAATCTGCTGTATCGCCCTTGCCGGAGCAGTTTTTAATTTCCATTACAGCCAAAGAATTTGAAGCTTTAAATGCACCCCAGGCTCAGCTTGTTTTCAATAGTCAACTAAAGGGTACCGGATCTTACAAAGCCCCAAAGCTCAATGGGTCGATTAAAATTGTGCGTTCACGATTCAATGCCGACTATTTCAGTGCTCATTTAAGCAGAAAAACGGATGACCCAAATCCTCCGCTACTTGTCCAGGCGATGACAGATACATTAAATAAAAAAGACACCACTCAAAATCAAGAAGTTCCATTTTCGGGCAATCAATTCTATAAGAGGCTTCAATCGGAAGTCTCCCTCAATATTCCGGGAAACACCTGGATAAAAGGGGAAAACATGAATTTTGAAATTAGCGGTAGTGTAAAGTCCATTAAAGAAACCGAAAACATGCATTTATTTGGTTCGGTGAATGTGGAAAGAGGAACCTATAGACTTTATGGAAAGAACTTTCGCTTCGAACGAGGTACGCTTCAATTTACCGGCGGACAGGAAATCAACCCTAAAGTCGATTTCGTGGTAAGCTATCGTTTTCGGGATGCTCAACAAACGATGAAAGAAATGCGCATCCACATTACAGGTCGTGTGAACACACCGGAGCTGGCTTTCTTTATTGACAACAGACCTGTAGAAGAGAAAAACGCCATTGCATACCTGGCATTTGGGAAAAATGTAAACGAACTTACAATGGGTCAACAAAGTCAGCTTAACTACAACGAAAACCTGGCAATCAACCTGGCAGTAAATCAACTTTCAAGATTATTATCCAGTAACCTGCAGCAAACCGGAACACTGGATGTGATGGAAGTCAACACAGAGGGAAACTGGAGAAACACCAGTGTTACACTTGGAAAATACATCACCAATAAACTCTACCTGAGCTACGAGCAAAATTTTTCATTCGAAGATGAAAGCAACTTTCTGGAGAGTGAAAAACTCATGCTGGAATATCAATTTTTGAGGAATTTCCTCTTGAAGGCAACCAATCAGAGCTCAAAATCCGGTTTTGATCTGATTTTTAGAAAAAGTTGGAAGTAATTGGGTTCTTAAAACTTTACAAGAACCCTTCGTTTTTGCTTGCCAGCAAGAATGGCATCTATTTCATCACTAAGGCTTGTGAGTTCAACTTCCCTGTAGACGTTCAACATGGTTTCTGATTTCCATTCGCCGGCCATCTTTTCCCAGGCATGAATGCGATACTTCATGGGATAATTCTGTGATGAAATTCCAATGAGAGATATTCCTCTAAGTATAAAGGGGAAGACGGTGAGGTTCAATTTTGCACCCGCTACATTTCCACAGCAGGTAACTGCACCGAACGGAGATGTCGATTTTATCATATTCTCCAAAATCGCTCCGCCGGTGGTATCAATACCACCCGCATATTTTGCGCTAAGCATCGGTCGCCGGTCTTCGGCTTCAAAATCTTTTCTGAGCAAAATATCCCTGGCACCCAAATCTTTCAAGTAGCCTGCTTCTTTTTCTTTACCTGTTAAGACTGTTACTTCATAGCCCAAGGCTGAAAGCAAAGCCACACTCCAGGAGCCAACGCCTCCGGTAGCGCCAGAGACCAACACTGGTCCGTCTTCGGGCTGTACAACTTCCGAAAATCGCATAAGCGAAATAGCTGCAGTTAATCCGGCTGTACCAATAATCATAGACTCTTTCAGACTCAAATTTTCCGGCAATTTGACAATCCAATCGGCGGGTACGCGAATATACTCTCCAAATCCGCCGGGCGTATTCATGCCCAGGTCATAGCTGGTTACAATAACTTTATCTCCGACAGTAAACTTTGGCGAATCGGATGCTTCAACGACCCCTGCAGCATCAATACCGGGTGTATGCGGATAACTTTTGGTCACGCCTTTATTGCCAATTGCCGATAAAGCATCCTTATAGTTTAACGAAGAATAAGCTACTCTGATTAACACCTCTCCTTTAGGCAAATCACTAACTTCTCTTGTTTGTACACTTCTTATGTAATCCCCATCTTTTTCCTCCACCACCAATGCTTTATACTGCTGATCCTTCATCATTTTTGCTTTTTTACTGTTTAAAACCTTAAAACTAATTCATTTCAAAGGTAATCCCATCTTTTCGGCGATAAAACCGGCATCTTCATTTGCCTGCTCTTTCTGACGGTACTTCTTCAAAGGAAATAGAACTGCCCCATTCTTATCGTAAAGGTATAGACGGATACTTTTATCGGGCATATCCAATGGTCTGTTTCCTCTGCTGTAATTCGTATATACCCGGTTTGCCCGTCGCAAATGCAGGTACATTCCCTCTTCTGCTTTCAAACATTTACCAACAGGAACAAACCCCAAAAAGTAGTTGTAGAAGCAAAAACGTTTATCCTGCTCATGGATGAGACTGCCACTATAACTAAAGCCCACAAAAGCTCCCAGCAACAATGCGGCAATCGCCCACCAGGTAAAAAAACACATTCCGATTCCCACTACAAAAATGAAAATACCGGCCGAAGATCCGACAGGTCCAAAAGATTTATCCAATTTATTCTTAATGAATTTTGCCATTCCCTTTTTCTGATTTTATCCGGGTTCATACTGATAAAAGCAGCATCTTTGCGGTTCATGCACCTGGCACCAATCGCAAAGTATGCTATTGTTCAAATGATGGTTATGAACTATTTCTCATTTTTTGTTTTCATAACAAAAACGATGATAAAGATACGGGCAGCCACAAATGTGAACAATCCCATAAGTGGACCCACCAGTGCCATTTTTAGTCCTCCACTTAACAGGCTTGGCGCAATCTCACCTGCCATCGAAACATTATCAAAAGCCCGAATCAAGCCAATGGTGCGGCCTAAATATCCCCAGGCAATCACAAACCAACCGATATGAATGATCAGCTCTTTCATTTTAGGCCGGCTTTCCTCCTTTACCAACCCCCAAATGAAAAGTCCGATAATAACTAAAAACAAAATAAAAATCGGATAGGTAATTAAAACACCTCCGTCGCTAAATTTTCCCAGAATTGATTCCATAATTTTTTGTTTTAATGATTACTATCCCAAACCTACTGAATAAATGCAGCCGGTATTTCTTTTTGAGACCAATGTACAATGCATTGCGACGAATAACAAAACCATCCGGACAAAACGCAAGTTAGCAATAGAATGGCAGAAAAGCATAAAAAACCTGTCGTTTGTCGATAAAAGCCCGTCAATCCATGGATTTTCATTATCATTGTATACCAACAAATGCATATCGTGAAGCCCTTAAAATCAGAAATAAAAAAAATCAACTTCAAAGAAGTAACGCTACACCTTATATTTTGGGTAGCTGTTTGGTTTTTCTACGTCTATTTTTTTAGCTACAATTCCTCCAGCCGCGTGTACATTCTTTGGTTTTCCAGTGCACTGTTACCGGTAACTGCGGGTGTAACCTATCTGCTGATTTATCTGCTGATTCCACGCTTTCTCTTAAATAAAAAATACCGTCAGTTTGCCCTGTATAGTTTCTACACCCTTGTTTTTAGCGCCTATTGTGTGGTTTTAGTTATTTATGCATCCCTTATTGTTATTCTAAAATCCGATGTGCAATCCATGCCTCCCATGACAAAAAATTTTGCATCGGTAATGATACTGGTATACCTGGTTGCGGGTATTGTGGGGCTCATCAAAATGCTCAACCATAACTTTAAAACCATTTCTCGCAATAAGGAATTGCAAAACAAAATCCTAAGCACCCAACTAAAATTGAAGGAACAGGAATTAAGCTACCTGAAAATGCAAATCCATCCGCATTTTCTTTTTAATACCTTAAATACCATTTATGGGTTTGCCCTGAAGCAATCGAAGCATACCCCGGAAATTATTTTGAAGCTTTCCAACCTTCTGGATTACATTCTTTATCAGGTAAGCAAACCCAGGGTTCCCCTTTTGGAGGAAGTAGAACACATCAGGGAATATATTGAACTGGAACGTATACGTTTTCAGGAAAGCCTGAAAGTTAATTTTCAGTCCACCAACATAGACAGAACCCTTGAGGTAGCTCCCATGCTGCTTATTCCATTTGTGGAAAATGCCTTTAAGCATGGCAACCTGGTGGAAGGTTTTTTACAAATCAACGTGAACATCCGGGTGGAGCATCAGCAGCTTCTGTTTGATATAAGCAATACTTCATTGGAGGAGAAAAAAGAAGATAGAAACAGTGGCATTGGACTGGAGAATATTAAAAAGCGCCTGGAAATGCACTACCCCGACCAACATGAACTGGAAATTCGACAGGACGGGATTTGGCACCATGTGTACATGAAAATTGAGAATTTAAAACCACAACCGCATGCCTGATAAAATTCATTGCATTATTGTAGATGACGAGCGGGTTGCCCGTGAAATTTTGGAACAGCACCTTTCCAAAATAAACCGGATGGAAGTAGTGGCCAGCTGCAAAAATGTGCCTGAAGCATTTGATGTCATGAACCGTAAAAAGGTAGATCTGATTTTCCTGGACATCAACCTTCCGGAAGTATCCGGTCTCTCTTTTGCCCGTACCATCCATCAACAGGTAAAAGTCATTTTTACCACCGCCTACCGCGAATATGCGGTTGACGGATTTAACCTCCAGGCTGTGGATTACCTCCTTAAACCCATTTCATTAGAACGCTTGATTCAGGCCATAAATAAGTTTCTCAATGAGAAAGAGACAACGGCAGTAAGAATTCAGGAGGTCATTGAACCGGAAAAAAACGATTACATCTTTGTGCGCGCCGATCGTAAAATGGTGAAGATTAATTTTTCTGATATTTTGTTCGTGGAAAGCCTCAGCGATTACGTAAAAATCCACCTAAAAGAGAAACATATTGTCACCCGGGAAACCATTGGCAGCTTTGAAGCCCGGCTCCCACAAAAAGATTTTATCCGGACGCACCGCTCTTACCTGGTGGCTATTTCCCATATCGATGCATTTACCCATGAGGACCTGCATATCGGGCCACATGAAATTCCTGTTAGCAGAAGCTACAAAAAAGGAGTACTGGAACTATTGGAACAAAAAAGCTAAAAAACACGAAATGGTTTAGATTCATCCTTATCGCTAATGGCGTTCTGCCAACTCCTTGTTCAGACTTTCAATTCGCTGCATTCGTTCAAACGAAAATGTGCCTGTCATCTCGTCGGCTAGTTCAAGGATCTGTATGGCCTTTTTAAGAAAACGAATTCCTCTTTTCGGCTCCTGCACGTCAAGGCTTTTGCCCACCTCTTCCATATAGTTAGATAAGGTTTCCAAATGGGCAGGAGTAAATTTTCGATCAGCAAAAAAATCTTTCAGAGCGATTTTGTCAAGTCGAGCCAGGGACTCCATATCAATATCCAACTCGTTTTGAAGCTGCTCATTGCAGATGTGTATCCCCTCGTCTACTTTTCCTTTGGATTTTAACCTCAGGAAGGTAGCAACTACCTGGGCCAGAACTTTTCCCATCTGCTCAATTT